>NZ_JBYTEK010000001.1:257719-369730 GCF_058783335.1 Stenotrophomonas sp. FW305-C-20-S1
CGCCCCCCCCCCCCCCCCCCCCCCCCCCCCCCCCGCCACACCTTGTCAGCCACCCTGCCCGTGCTGTGCGAAGGGCTGAGTGCTGCCATCGGCCAGCACCAGTTCCACGGTGTACGGCTGCACATGGCCATCAGGCATTTCCATGCCCGGTGATCCAGCCGGCATTCCCGGCAGCACCAGGCCACGTGCCGTCGGCCTTTCCTTCAGCAGGCGCTTGATGTCGCTGGCCGGAATATGGCCTTCCACCACATAGCCACCGATCTCGGCGGTATGGCAGGACGCCTTGCCGGCCGGTACGCCGAGCCGTTGCTTGACCGGATGCATGTCATCGGTATCGCGTATCTCAACCGCGAAGCCGGCAGCCTTCAGGTGGTCGGCCCACACGCCACAGCAACCGCAACTGGCCGTCTTGTGCACGATGGCCAGGGGAAGCTCCCGGTCGATCGTCGCTCCGGCCGTCGCCTCGACCGCCGAGGCGGTTGCGGTTGCGGGCGAGGACACGGCCTCTTCGGAGGCACGCGCGCAGGCGGTGGCCAGCAGAACGGGGGTGAGCAACAGGCTCAGGGAAAGAATGCGGTTCATGGATCAGGTTTTCCTTTGCAATCGCAGGCGCGAGCGCCTGCCATCCACGCGACGGATGCGCGTGGGTCAAGTAGATGAGGGGTACTGCAGGACGGCAGGTACGCAACCTGCGCGCAATCAGGCGATCGGCGGACGAATCAGGTGAGGCAGCGCAGGCGCGGGATGAGCCGGCGGCAGCGCGTCGCCGGGCACTGCACGCAGCGGCCATGCAGCGAGGCTTGCCGATGTCGGCAGCATGGCCACACTCGTCGGCACGCACTCGCAGCCCTCGCTGCTGCACGCGGCTGCCTCCCATTCATCGCAGCAGGTGGGCGTGACAGAGATCGCAGCGCCGGCGATCTCGTGGGGGCCATCGCAATGACCACCGCCGGACTGACCGTTGATGCCGCCCGAGGCAAGCGCCAGCGCCGGTGCATTGAGCACCAGGGTCAGGAGCAGCATCAGTCGCAGCAGCAGGCCGGATATATCCACGGGCTGATGATAGCCGACGCACGATGCGCCCGTCGCCGCTGCCTGCTGTCATCATGCATGACGTTCATTGGAGCCTTTCCATGCCTGCCCGCTTCGCCTCTGCTGCCCTCCTGCTGTCCGCGTTGCTTAGCGCTCCCGCCATGGCAGGCGAACGCCAATGGACCGTGCTGTCCAGCAGCGATGGTGACCACACCAGTGAGCGCTGGCAGGTAAGCGGGACGCGGTTGCGAACGCTTCCCGTGTTCGACCCGGCACGCGCCGAGCCGCCGCTGTCGGTGCATCAAGCTGCGGCGGCAGCACTGGCCCACGCGCGCCTGCGTTATCCCGGCGATGACTTCGTGGTCTCCGAGGTAAGCCTGCAGCGGTTCACCGCCGGCGCTGCGCCGCAGAGCGCGGACGCAGCGCGCGGCTGGGTGTACCTGGTCAGCCTCGACTACAACGCCAAGGGCTGGACCCAGATGGTGCCGGTGCTGCTGGATGGCAGCATCGTGCTGAGCGACAACGAGCAATTGTAGGATCGGCGCCTACGCGGGCACGTCGACCTGCGCGCGCATCCGTACCGGAATGGATTTCGCCGCTGGCGTACCGCTGATCCGATCGTAGTAGTCCAGCGGCAGCAGGGGGTTGAGCTCCGGGTAGTAGCCCGCCAGCGCCCCGCGCGGCATCGGGTAGTCAAGCACGGTCAGGCCTTCGATTCGCCGCGTCACGCCGTCGTCGCTGATCGTTTCCAGGCTTACCAGGGCTTCCTTGCCGAGCCCGCGCGCCAGACGGTCCTCGATGTTCATGAACACCACCATGCGGTCGTTGTACACGCCCCGGTAGCGGTCGTTGTAGCTGTAGATGGTGGTGTTGTACTGGTCGTGCGAGCGCACCGTGGCCAGACGCAGCATCTCCGGGTCATCGACTACCGTGTTCACTTCCAGGCCCGGCATGACGAGGATGTTGGCCTTGCCGTTCGGCGTCGGCCACACGCGCCTGCGCGGCGGAATATCCAGGTGGAAGCCGTGCAGTGCCTGGATGCGCTCGTTGAAGCCGGCATAGATGTCCGGATAGACGGCGGCGATCAGGTCGCGGATCGGGCCGTAATCATGCATGTACGCGGCCCAGTCCACCTTGCTGTCCGGCAACGTTGCCATCGCCATCCGGCAGACGATCTCCACCTCCGGCAGCACGTGGTCGCTGGCCGGCTCCAGCACGCCGCGCGACGCCGTCACGTTGGACATCGCATCTTCGATGGTGACGAACTGCTCGCCCTTCGGCGTGCGGATCCACTCCGAGCGCGCCACCACCGGCAGGATCAGCGCGTCGCGACCGTGCACGAGATGCCCCCGGTTGAGCTTGGTGGCAATACCCACGGTCAGTTCCAGTCTACGCATGGCCTGGTAGGCGCGCTCGGTATCGGGCACGGCATGGATGAAGTTGCCGCCCATGCCGATGAACACCTTGGCGCTGCCATCGAGCATCGCCGCGATCGACTCGACCACATGGTGGCCGTGCTCGCGCGGCGGATCGAAACCAAACACCTGCTGCACGCGATCCAGGTAGCGCGCCGTCGGCTTCTCGTCGATGCCGACGGTGCGGTCGCCCTGCACGTTGGAATGGCCACGGATCGGACCGATACCCGCGCCCGGCTTGCCGAAATTACCGCGCAGCAACAACAGGTTGGCCACCTGCTGCAGCAGCCGCGACCCCTGCTGGTGCTGGGTCAGGCCCATGCCATAGCAGATGACCGTCGCCTGCGAACGGATGTAGATCTCCGCGCAGCGCCGGATCTGTTCCTGCGCGATGCCCGACACCCGCACGATCTCATCCCAGTTCTGCGCCAGCACGTCCTCGCGCAGCGCCTCCAGGCCAACGGTGTGTTCGGCCAGGAAGGCATGATCCAGCACTGACTCACCCTGGGCTTCGCGCTCGAACATCACCTTCATCATGCCCTTGATCAGCGCAAGGTCGCCGCCGATGCGGACGTGCACGAACTCGCTGGTGATCTCGGTGGAACCGAACGTGGCCATCTGCACCACGTCCTGCGGTTCGGTGAAGCGGATCAGGGCACGCTCCGGCATCGGGTTGACCGCCACGATCGGCACACCGCGCTTGCGCGCTTCCACCAGGTTGCTCATCATCCGCGGCGAGTTGGTGCCGGTGTTCTGGCCCATCACGAAGATCGCCTCGGCGTGTTCGAAGTCGTCCAGCACGATGGTGCCCTTGCCCACGCCGATCGCCGGCGGCAAGCCGCGGCTGGTCGGCTCGTGGCACATGTTCGAGCAGTCCGGGAAGTTGTTGGTACCGAACTCGCGCACGAAGATCGAATACAGGAACGCCGCCTCGTTGGGCGTGCGGCCGGAGGTGTAGAACTCGGCCTGGTCGGGGTTGTCCAGCGCCTGCAGATGACGACCGATGAGTGCAAACGCCTCGTCCCATTCGCAGGGCACGTAGTGATCGGTGGCGGCGTCGTAGCGCATCGGCTCGGTCAGCCGGCCCTGCTGCTCCAACCAGTAATCGGTCTGCGCCATCAGCTCGGTGACGGTGTGCTGGGCGAACAGCTCACGGGTGACCCGGTGCTGGGTCGCTTCCCAGGCCAGGGCCTTGGCACCGTTCTCGCAGAATTCCAGCTTCTTGCGGTGGTCGGCATCGGGGAAGGCGCAGCTGGGGCATTTGAATCCGCCCGGCTGGTTCATCGCCAGCAGCGCCTTGGATCCTTTGCCGATCACGCTCTGCTGCAGCAGCACCTTGGCGGTCGCACCGGCGGCCCCCCAGCCACCTGCCGGTTGATTGTAAGGCTTGTAACGCGGCGGCTTCTGTTCGGACATGGTCGGGAACCTGCGTTGGTGGAGTGCCTGCCTGCAGTGCCGGGCTCGCGCCCGGCTGCCGTGGCCAGTCAAGCACACCGGCAACCCCAGCGCCATGGCCCGGCCCGGGTACAGCAGGCTGCCATGGCAACGGTTACCGCCGCGTCTTCACTGGATGGCTGCGCTATCCTCCGGGCGTAGCCTGCCCTTCTGCTTTGCCCAGGATGTGCCGCATGCCCGGATCGACGTTGCCTTCGCCCCCGCCCTCCGGCACGGCCCTGCGCACGCTGCAGCGCTGGCGCAGCACGGGGCAGGAGCAACGGGTCGATACGATCGCCGAAGAAGTACCGGTGGCGATGCGCTACAACGGCGCGGCCTTCGCGGTGATGATGGCCACGCCATGCGACCTGGAGGATTTCGCGCTGGGCTTCTCGCTCAGCGAAGGGTTGATCGAGCGTCCTGACCAGTTGCTGTCCATCCAGGTGCAGCCACAACTGGAGGGCATCGAGCTGAATATGAGCGTGTCCGCCGACGCCCCCGGCGCCGCACTGGATCCTGACAACGGGCGCCTGCTGCCGGGTCGCGGCGGCTGTGGGTTGTGCGGTGCGCGCCAGCTGGAGGACGTGCTGCGTCCGCTGCCTCCGGTAAAGGACCGCCGCACGTATCAGACGGCTGCACTGCAGCGGGCATTGGCTGGGCTGGCCCTACGCCAGCCGATGAATGCTGCCAGTGGTTCGACCCATGCAGCGGCCTGGGCCGACGCCAGTGGCCGCATCGGCTGGGTGCGCGAAGACGTCGGCCGCCACAACGCGCTGGACAAGCTGATCGGTGCACTGCACCACAACGAACACAGCATCGATGGCGGCCTGCTGGTGGTATCCAGCCGTGCCAGCTACGAAATGGTCAGCAAGGCCGCGCGCGCCGGTGCCAGCGTACTGGCCGCCGTCTCGGCCCCCACTGCGCTCGCCATCGATCTGGCCCGCAGTGCCGGCCTGTGCCTGGTGGGCTTCGCCCGCGAAGAAGGCTTCAACGTGTATACCCACCCGGAGCGGCTGCAGGGGAATGGCCTGCACGGGCATCCGCCTGCCTGACGGGCGCCCTCAGCGGATGGACTGGCTGCTACGCCTTGCGGGACCGCTCGAGAGAGAGCAGCCCGCCGATCCGTTCGGTCACCTGTGCGCGCACGTTCTCGTCCAGCTGGCCTTCGTACATGGCCTCGTAGATCCACAGGCCATCGGCGGCCAACCGCGCCACGAAATTATCCAGCGCCGCCGGGTCGTCGCTGCCGGCGGCCGGTGGCGAAGGCGCCCAGCGCTGCACCACCGGTGCCCACGGCCGCTCGCTGGGGAATTCGGGGTCCACCGAGTCCAGCATGAACATCAGCTCGGCACGGGTGGCACTCTGCGCCGACACACGCACGAAGGTCTGGTAGCGCTCCAGCGCAGTAGCCTCGCCGGCCGACTTGCCCAGCAGCGCCTCCATCGATGCTTCCCAGCTCTGCACCAGGTGCTCGTCGATGCCGCGCAGCAACGCTTCGCGCGAAGGAAAGTGGTACAGCAGGCCGCCACGGGTCAACTGCGCCTCGGCCGCCACCGATTCAAAGGTGACCGCACGCACGCCGTCGCGGTTGATCACGCTGACGGCGGCGTCGAGGATGCGCTCGCGCTTGCTGGTTCTCATGCCGTTATTTTACGCGATCGGCGGCGCCGTCGCGGCCACCGGCGCGTCCACGCAGCAGGCGCGCGATGATCACCGCGCCGGCCGCCAGCACCGCACTGATCACCAGCAGCACGATCTGGTAACCGCGATCGTAGGCCGCGGTGGCCAGCGCGAACCACTCGCCCTGCCCCACCTCACGCGCCACGTGCAGCGCCTGGGTGAAGCCCTCGCGCGCGGCGGCGGGAATACCCGCCGACTCCGGCAGGAAAGCGCCGTACATCGCAGCGCTCAGGCTGCCCAGCAGCGCGACGGCCAGCAGGCCGCCGAACTCGTAGGACACTTCCTCCACCGACGAGGCCATGCCCGCACGATGCGGCGGCACGTTGTTGAGGATGGCGGTGGACGCCACCGAGATGGCAGCACCCATGCCGAAGCCGGTGATCGCCATGCCGGCCACCACCCAGCCCAGCCCATGCGGGAAGCCCAGCGCCACCACGCCCACACCTACCGCGCCGGCCGCAAGACCGCCGCAGATCAGCGGACGCAGGCCGACGCGATGCAGCACGCTGCCGCCCAGCAACGCGCTGGGCAGGCTGCCCAGCGCCGCCACCGATACCAGCAGGCCCGCCTGCAACGGGCTGAGGCCGGCCACCAGCTGGAAACGCTGGGTGGTGAGCAGCTGCAGCCCTGCCATCGCAAACAGGGTGAACACCGCCGACAGGGTGCCGGCAAGGAAGGCCGGATTGCGGAAGATGGCGAAATCCAGCAGCGGATACGGCAACTGCTGCTGGCGGCGGCTGAAGGCGATGCCGGAGATGATCGCCAGCAGCAGCGAGACCGCGCCCACGCTGTACGAGGGCGGCGTGGCGATCAGCGACTTGATCGCCAGTACCAGGCCCGACAGCGCGGCCAGTGCCAGCAGCGAGGACAGCAGGTCCCATGGGCGGGTGCTGTCGCGCTGCCCTTCCGGCGCCAGCAGCAGGGTCGCGATGAAAGCGACCACCACCACCGGCACGTTGATGAGGAACACCGAGCCCCACCAGAAGTGCTGCAGCAGCAAGCCACCGATGATCGGCCCCAGCGCCGCACCGACGATGGCCACCGAACCCCAGATCGCGATGGCGATGTTGCGCTCGCGTTCTTCATGGAAGCTGAGCCCGATCAAGGCCAGCGTGGCCGGCATCATCGCCGCCGCACCCACGGCGAGGAAGGCACGCGCGGCGATCAGCTGCCCTGCGGTTGCAGAGAACGCCGCTGCCAACGAGGCGATGCCGAACACCACCAGCCCGACCAGGAACATCCGGCGGTGGCCGATGCGGTCACCCAGGGTGCCAGCGCCCAGCAGCAGACCGGCCATCACCAGCGGGTAGGCGTTGATGATCCACAGCGCCTGCCCGGCACTGGCCGACAGCTCCTCGGTCAGGGTCGGCAGCGCGGTATACAGCACCGAGTTGTCCAGCGTGACCAGCAGCAGGCCGGCGGCAACGGTGAACAGCAGCGACCAGCGTCGGGCGCGCGACAGGGACGGAGCACCGTCCAAGGGCTGGGAGAGAGCCATGGGAACCTGGATGGGGAAGGAGTACATCCATAACTATACAGGACATCCTGTATAGTTATGGGGCTACCAGTCAGATCCATTCAGCTGCCGGGAGGTGCAATGCTCCCTGCCTCATGACCCGGGGCCTACCTGCACTCCGCAGGCAAGGCAGCGACCGCCTGCACGATAGGGTCCTGCATGGCGCGTCCCACTGCGGCATCCAGCTCCCCCTGCAGATGGCCGTGCTGGCGCTGCATCTCCTCTTCGCACAGCGCACGCACCCGCGCGCGGGCGTTGCTGCGCAGCGTGCTGCAGCGCCAATCGCCCCCTCCCAGCGGCAGCACCGAATAGACCACGCTGTTGCAGGCGTTGCCGGCGCGTTCCGCCAGCGGACGCGCGCCGAAGTCACGCGGCACACTGCTGCGCTGCGGATCGAAGTAGCTGTCCGGGAAGGTGCGCGCGTACTGTTCGATGTCCACCTCGATAGTGCCGCCTTCGCCTGCCGGCACGCGCAGTGGCTGACCGCAGCCGGTGGCGTCGGCGCGGTGTTGGATGTACTGGTAGATGGGTCGGTCCAGGCTCGCATCCTGCGCGGTCACGGCGCTGACCGCCGCCAGCACCGGCAGCGACGCACGGTTGGCCATGCGCGCCAGCACTCCCGCCTGCACGGGTTCGCAGCGGTCGCGCAGCGTCGCCACCAGCAGGAACAGCAGGTCATCACGAAAGGCCTTGTCGGCCGCCAGGTGATGTTCGATGCGTGCCTGCGCTTCCGCCACTGGTGCGGGAAATGCAACGGCCGGTGGCGAGGGCGCGTGCGTAGCGTTCCACAGCAGCGCCACCCCGGTGCCTGCCAGCAGCAACACCGCCATCAGCAGCGCGACGGTGCGTGCGCGGAGCCTCGTCATCGGTTGATCGCGGAAAGCGTCGCTGCGGCAGCGTCATAGGACGCGCTGGCGATATCCGCCTCGAAGTGCTTCACCTGCAGGCGCCCAGACAGCCGGTAGGGATCCCACAGCGCGCCCATCGTGATGGGGCTGGCCAGGGTGACATGGATGATCTGGTTCGGTGGTGGCGGCGGCACGTGGATGCACGCGCCATAGAACGGCACGAACAGCAGTTCGTCCACCTGCCCGGCGTCGTTCATCGCCAGCGGCACCACATAGCCATCCAGGTCCAGCGCCCGTCCATCCACGCCATCGACCACCGCCGACGAGCCGAACTGCTGCGCGCGTAGCGGGCTGGAGTGATCGATGGCCTGCCCAGGCAGCGAGCCCGAACCCGTATCGTCGATCAAGCCCCCCACCCCGTCCATGCCATTGCCACGCGACAGCCCGATCTGCGGCGGTGGACGCTGGAAGCTGTCCTCTTCGGGCATCAGCGCGTCCCAGCGGTCGATCACTGCAGACGCCGCCACCGGCGACGCAGCAGCATTGTTGGCCTGTGGCGGTGAGGCGTCCACGGCGGGCCGGCCACAACTGGCCAGCAGTACAGCGGCAAGCACACCGCCAAGCAGCTTCGCGCTACGGTTCATAAGGCCTCAGTTCGGCGTCGGCCATGCTGTAGGCGGAGCCGGCAAGATCATCGTCCACCCGCTCGGCGCGCAGCACGCCTGCCAGGAAGAACGGCGAGTACATGTCGGGCATGGCGATCGGCCGCGGCAGCACCACATGCACGATCTGGTTCGGTGGCGGCGGTGGCACGTGGATGCACGCGCCGTAGTACGGCACGAACAGGAATTCGACCAGTCGGCCATCTGCCGCGTTGGCCAAAGGCACCACGTAGCCCGGCAACCGCACTGCGCGATCCAGTACCGCGTCCACCGTACGGAACGTACCGAACTGGGCCATGCGCCGGTTGCCGTTGTGCTGCACCTCCGGCCCCTCACCGCGCTCGAGTGCTGCCAGTTCGTCGCTGGGCAGCATCTGCAGCCAGTCCAGTTCCTGCTCGCTTTGCGTGCCAGCATTGCTCTGTACCGGCGACGGCGGCAGTGCCTGCACACCGGTATCGGTCGGCCGCGTGCAGGCAACCAGCAGCATTGCCGCAGCCAGCAGCAACCAGCGCACGCCCGCGCTCACGACGCAGGCGCCAGGCCATCGGCCAGGGTGCGCCGGTAGGCCAGCAGCGCAGGCAGCAGGCCGGCAACCGCGCTGATCAGCAGCACGCCGCCCACCCAGGCCAGTTCGCGCGCGTCCGGCCAGACGTGGGTGATCGACAGACCGAAATTGGCCAGCGCCCAGCTGCGCCCGGCCGCGCTGGCACAGGTCAGCACCGCCAGCGCCAACGCGCAGGCCATTGCTGCAGTGGCCACGGCCTCAACGACCAGCAGGCAGGCCACATAGGCCGGGCGCGCACCGGTGGCGCGCAGCACCGCCATCTCACGGCGGCGTTCCTGCAGCGTCGATACCAGCAGCGCCATCAGTGACACCATGCCCAGCAGCACCACCATCGCACTGATCAGCTGCAGCGCGCGCTCGGCAGTGCCCAGCGACTGCCACAGCTGCTGCAACGTCACGCCGGGCAGGATCGCCTGCAGCGCTTCGTCTGGATACTCGTTGATGCTGCGCTGCACGCCGAAGGTGGCGATGCGCGAGTTCAGCCCGAGCATGAAGGCGGTGATGCTGGTCGGGGTCAGGTCAAGCTGCCGTGCCTGTTCTGCGCTGACATGCTGGCTGCGCAACTGCACGCCGGAGCGCCAATCGACATGGATCGCTTCGATCGCCGGCAATGACACCAGCACGGACGAATCCACCGGCGTGCCGGTACGTTGCAGGATGCCGACCACGCGGAACGGCTTGTCGGCATGCGTGGCCAGCGTTACCGCACCGGTGCCATGGGCCAGCACGATCTCAGTGCCCAGGCCGATGTGCGCGGCCTGCGCGACTTCGGCGCCGACCACCGCGTCATACAGGTCGTCGAACGGCTGGCCCTGCGCGAATGCCAGCGCATGCCCTGCGCCATGCCGGTAATGTTCGAAATAGCCGGCGGTGGTGCCGATCACCCGATAGCCACGCCAGGAATCGCCCAGCGACAGCGGCACCGCCCATTTCACCTGCGGCAGCGTGGACAGTTCCTGGTAGGACTGCCAGGACACGTTGTTGGTCGGGTCGCCGATGTGGAAGACCGAGTACAGCAGCAGGTTCACCGGCCCCGAGCGTGCGCCCACGATCAGGTCCGTACCCGAGACGGTGCTGGCAAAGCCTTCGTGGGCCTGCGTGCGGATGCGCTCCACGCCCAGCAGCAGGACCACGCTCAGGGTGATGACCAGCACGGTCAGGCTCACGCTCAAGGCGCGGCTGCGCAGGCTGGCCCAGGCCAACTCAAACACGTGCACCCCCTGCCCGGTTCAGATCACCCAGCGACAACACCTGGTCAAACAACGGCTGCAGGCGATCATCGTGGCTGACCACCAGCGCGGTGGTGCCAGCGGCGCGGCACTGCGCGGACATCAGCTGCACGAACGCCGTGGCCGCTTCGGGGTCCAGCGCCGAGGTCGGTTCGTCGGCCAGCAGTACCGCCGGGCGACCGATCAGGGCACGGGCAGCGGCAACGCGCTGCTGCTGGCCGACGCTGAGCGTGCCTGCCGCGCGCGGCATCAGTGCCGGATCGAGCTGCAGCGCACGCAGCAGACGCGCGATTTCCGCGTCCAGCCCACCTTCAATGCGCGCGTTGCGCAATGGCGAAAAGCGCACGCCCAAAGCGATGTTGTTGCGCACGCTCAGGAACGGCAGCAGGTTGAACTGCTGGAAGATCACGCCCAGCTGGTCGGCACGGAAACGATCGCGCGCGGCGGCACCGAGCGTGTTCACCCGATGGCCGGCAACCCGGATGCTGCCGCTGGCCGGCAGCAGAATGCCCGCCAGCAGGCCCAGCAGCGTGCTCTTGCCCGAGCCGCTGGTCCCGCGCAGCAGCACGTTGCTGCCTGCGCGCACCTGCAGCTGTGCAATGCCCAGCACTGCACGGCCTGAGTAGCCGAACTGCACGCCCTGCAGGTCGATGATGGCATCGTCGTTCATGGCGCCAGCGGCACCCGCAGGCTGTCAGCAGTAACCACGCTGCGCCCTTGCCCGGTCGATGTTGCGGTGTTGACGATCACCTCGTGCAGCCCCGGAAACAGCGTAGGCAGCGGCAATGCCAGCCCGCGCAGTGCTGCCGGGTTGGCGCAGTGGTAGCGCAGTGCGGCGGTGAATCCAGCGTGCGTGTGCTGGCCTGGCTGTGCTGCCACAGCCACTGGCGCAAAGCCCTCCGCCGTCGCCTCGGCATGGTCCAACCGGCACTGCGCAGCGGTCGGCAACGTGACCCAGCTGCCGCTCTGCAGGATCGATCGCGCCCGCGCCAATGCGGCCTGTTCGCGGCTGTCGGCCGGGGGTCGCTCGAAATCGAGGATGCCGATGCCGGGCGCACGCAGTGCCAGTTCCAGCGTTCCCTGGTCCACGGCCAGATCGACATCGGCCTGGCCATGGACATGAGCACCGTGATGGCGCACGTCGTGGGCGTTCGCAGAATGGGCAGCAAGCAGCAGCAGAAGGGCGGCAGAACGTTTCATCGGGCGGCTCCGTATTGTTACTCTGTAACATTATGGACCACATCCCGATCTCGCCCGCAAGGGCCCGCACCCAACCGCCAGCTTGGGCACGCTGGCATCCCCGTTTCGATCTGGCAGGCGCATGGCTGTCGCTGGCCTGTGCCGCGCATTGCGTGGCCCTGCCCCTGCTGCTGGCCTTCACGCCAGCGGCGATGATGGCGCTGCGCTCGTTCCAGCACCCTGGCCATGGCGCGATGACCGCACTGCTGGTGATGTCGCGCTGGGAATGGCTGTTCGCGCTGCTGGCCTCGTCGATCGCCCTGCTCAGCACCGCCGCCGGCAAGCGCCGCCATCGACGCGCCCTGCCGCTGTGCGTGGCCCTGGCAGGCGCGATCCTGTTGCTGTCCGCCTCGCTGTACCTGCCGTTGAAGGAATCGCTGCTCTGGCACGGCGCTGCCACCGCCTGTGGTGGGGTGATGCTGGCCACCGCACATCTGCGCAACCGGCGGGCCCTGCGGCCCGCCGGCTGATGCCCGCTCAGAACCGGTAGCCGACCTCGGCGCCGACAATGCGCGGGCTGTCCACCGGCCCGTAGTAGTTGCCGTCGCGGCCGAAGGCCAGGTTGTCGAAGATCAGGCCATTGATGCGGCGCTTGTCGGTCAGGTTCTGCACGAACACGCGCGTGCTCCACGGCCCGCGCTCATAGCCCAGTTGCACGCCGAGCACAGCCACGGCCGGCTGGAACGCGCGGTTGCGCTCGTCCAGCGCGCTGGAGCCGGTGAACTGCGATTCCACCCGGGCATAGATGCCGGAGTCGAACTGATACCGCGCTGCCAGGTAGCCTGTGTAGTGCGGCGTCAGCTTGACCCGCTTGCCGTGGAGGTTCTCCTGCGGGCTTACCCAGAGCTTGGTGTACGTCGCATCGACATAGCCGACGTTGGCCATCACCGTAAACCCCGGCGCGACTTCAAACACACCTTCCAGTTCTGCACCGCGCGACCGTATCGAGGCATCCGAGCCCACGTAGTCGGACGAGATCGGCCGGCCGTTGGCATCGGTGGCCACCTGGATTTCCTGCCAGTTGTCCGAGCTGATGTGGAAAAGGGCACCGCCGATATGGCCACGGCCGCCAGCCAGGTTCATCTTGAAACCGATTTCATGGCTCCACATGCGCTCGGATTCGTAGCGCAGCACCTTGTCGTTGATCACATCGCTCTGCGCGGCGGCCAGGTTGAAGCCGCCGGGGATGTAGCCCTTGGCCGAGGCCGCATAGAACGACAGATCATCGCTGGCGTCATAGCGCAGCGAGACGCGGGGCAACGTGGCCGAGAACGTATGCGCCAGGGCCGCGTCGCGGTAGCGCACCAGGCCTCCCGCGCCCAGGTCGAGGAATCCGGCACGCTGCTCGGTGGAACGGCGGGCCTGTTCGTGGCGAATGCCGAGGCTGGCGGTCAATTTCGGCAATGCCGGCAGCGTGTAGCTGCCGGTCGCGAAAACACTGTAGTCCTCACCCTTGGAGGTCTGCCGCGGCGCCAGGTTGTAACTGTCCAGGCCCCGCAGCGCCGGGCCGACGAAGGTGCCCTGGATCGAATCCTTGTCGATGCGGTACGTCGATACACCGGCCATCCAGGTCAACGCCTGGTCGCTGGGCGAGCTGAAGCGCGCCTCGGCATTCCAGGCATTCTTCTTGTCATGTATGTACCCGGCCAGCGCGGAGCTGGCGGTCATGTCGAAGTCGTAGCCGGCCGAGCTGGCTTCCTCGCTGCGGTACGAGGCGGCCACATCCAGGGTGCCGGCCTGCAGTTGCCACTGCGCGCTCAGGCCTGCGACGGTCTCGTGCTTTTCGGTGCGCTTTGGCGCATCGTTGATGTAGGTGAAGTCACCTGCATGGCGGCCACCATTGAGGCGGTCGCCATAGGTGCGGTTGTACAGGCCGGTATCCAGCGGCAGGTACTCGTACTCGAACATGCCCGGTGCGCGCGTGCGCAGGTGATAGGCCAAGGCGTTGACGGTCACGTAATCGCTGGGACGCCAGCGCAGCTTGCCCTGCAGGTAGCCCTCTTTCACTTCGCCGCGCGCGCCGTACGGGGTCAGGTTCTTCAAGTAGGCATCCTCATCGGAGCCCATGAACGCCACCGAGCCCGACAGCGTGCCGCCCTTGCCGAGCGGGCCAGCCAGGAAACCATCCACGGCCGTACCGTTGCCGTTGCCGAACCAGGTGTTGCGCACGTTCACCTCACCCTCGCGGGTATCGGCCGGGCCGCGCGTGCGCACCAGCACCAGCCCGGATTCGCTGTTGGCGCCGTACAGGGTTCCCTGCGGCCCCCGCAGCACCTCAACCGATTCAACCTGGTTGAGTACTGCGTTGCTCAGCTCACGGAACGGAATGCCATCGATGTACACCGACGCGCGGTTGACCAGGAAGGGATTGGATTCGATGCCACGGATGGAAATGAACATGTTGCTCAGCTGGCCCATCACGTTGAACTTCACGTTGGGCGCCAGCTTGTCCAGGTCGCGGAACTCGGTGACACCGGCTTCCTTCAGTGCCTGCCGATCAAGCACGGTCACCGACAGGTCACTCTTCAGGTAGGGCGTGTCGCGCTTGGAGCCGGTGACCACCACCCCATCAAGGGTGGTGGCATCGGCGGACTGCGCGTGGGCAGGAACAACAGGAACCAGCAACGACGCTGCGACAAGGGCAACGGAGGAAACGGGGGATTTCAAGGTAGACCTCATGAGGAACGGAAACGCGCTTGGCGGGCCAGCTGGCGCAAACTGTTATCCTGTAACATTCCGCGCTCGCCGCCACTCCATTGCAGTCAGCGCTGCTCCATTCCTGGACCTGCCATGCCCGCCCTCGCCGACCAGTTGCACCGGGAAGCCGCCCTGCCCAGTGGTGGCACCGTGACCAGCGAGGACGGCGCGATCGTTCTGCTGCGCCATGGCTTCCAGGCCAGCGAAGGCCCCATGGGCAACCCGCACCAGCTGCGGCTGGGCCTGGCGCTGGCCGGTGGCGGCAGCCTGTATCAACGCACCACTGCCGGGGTACTGCAGGCGCCTTGGCATCCGGGCCAGTTCAACGTGGTACTGCCCGGCGATCGTGGACACTACGCCAGCCCAGCCGTGGAGCTGCTGGGAATGGCCATCGATACCGCGCAGTGGCGTGATGCGCCTGGCGGCTTCCCGGACATCCACGCCCTTTCCCTGCGGCTGCATCGCGACCCGGTGATCGCTGCCGTACTGCACGCGCTGTGGTCCAGCGCGCAGGCTGACGCCAGCGTGCCCGGCTTCCTGCAGTACGGCGCAGAAGTCGTGGTGCGGCGGTTGGCGCAGCTTGCCGGCCAACCGCCCGCCCGGCCGCGGATGGCTGCACCGCTGTCATCGCGGCAACTGCGCCGGCTGCAGGACTTCATCGATGAACACCGTTCCCAGTCGCTGGATGTCGCAGCGCTGGCAGACGTACTCGGCATGGAACCGACCACGTTCAGCCGCGCCCTGCGCGCCGCTACCGGCATGCCACCGTATGCCTACCTGACCGAGCGCCGGATGCACTGGGCGCAGTACGCACTGTCCAAGGGGCAGCGCGTCACCGAGGTCGCGCTGGCCTGCGGCTACGCCAATCCCAGCAAGTTCGCGGCGGCCTTCCAGCGCGTGGCCGGTTGCACGCCCAGCGCCTGGGCCGCGCAAGGCACCGGCCACCAGGACGCTATTCGTCGAACGGGCGTTGACCCAGCGTCTGCGTCACGTGGTCGACGAAACAGGTGATGCGCGCGGCCAGCGCGGTGTTGCGGTAGTACACCGCGTTGATCGGCTGGCGGACCTCCTGGGTCTGCTTGGCGAACAGCTGTACCAGGTGCCCTTCGCGCCGGTCCTGGCGGGTCAGGAAATCGGACAGGCAGGCGATGCCCAGCCCGTTCACCGCCATCTGCCGCAGCGTTTCTCCGCTGGAAGATGCAATGGCCGGCTGGATCACCAATGGACCGCCATCGGCGTCGGTCAGCGGCCACTCGTTGAGTGAACCCGGGTGGGTGAAACCCAGCAGCGTGTGCGCGCGCAGTTGCGCGATGCGGGTGGGCGTACCGTACTGCCGCAGGTACTCCGGGCTGGCGACCACGCGGATGCGGCTGTGGCCGATCGGCCGCGCATGCAGGGTGGAATCGCGCAGCACGCCGATGCGGAACGCCACGTCGGTGCGTTTCTCGATCAGGTCGGTGATGCCCTCGTTGGAGTTCAGCTCCAACTGCACCTGCGGATAGCGCTCGCGGAAGCCGGCCAGCAGCGGCACGATCACGTGCAGCATGAACGGCGTGGCCGCATCCACCCGCAACCGCCCTACCGGTTGTTGCCGGCGCGCCGCCATCTGTTCCTCGGCTTCGTCCACCGTGGCCAGGATCGTGCGCGCGTATTCCAGGAAAGCCGCGCCCTCTTCGGTCAGCTCCAGCCGCCGCGTCGTCCGCCGCAGCAGCGTGGTCTGCAGCTTGTCCTCCAAGCGCGCCAGAGTGCGGCTGGTGGCCGAGATGGTCAGTCCCAGCGCTTCGGCGGCGGCGGTGATCGAGCCGCTGTCGACCACGGCGACAAACGCCTTCAGCTCATCCAGGGTCGTTTTCATTCTTTACCTCGACGCAAAAGCATTTCCCGTATACACGGCTTAATCTGCAAATGTAAAGCGACCAGACTGGCCCCCATCGGAGCACACCGCTCCCTACCCAGCTGGAGTTCCCATGAGCCTTCCTTCCTTTGGCGTCGGCACGTTCCGCCTGACCGGCCAGACCGTCATCGATTCAGTGCGCAACGCCCTCGAGCTCGGCTATCGCGCCATCGACACCGCGCAGATCTACGGCAATGAAGCCGAGGTCGGCCAGGCAATCGTCGAATCCGGTGTACCGCGCGACGAACTGTTCATCACCACCAAGATCTGGGTCGACAACCATGCCGCCGACAGACTGCTGCCGAGCCTGCGCGAGAGCCTGGCCAAGCTGCGCACCGACCATGTCGACCTGCTGCTGATCCACTGGCCGGCACCGGGCAGCGCGGTCGCGCTGCGCGAGTACATGACCGCGCTGGCCGAAGCGAAGACGCTGGGCCTGACCCGGCAGATCGGCGTATCCAACTTCAACATCGAACTGACCCGCCAGGCCATCGCCGTAGTTGGCCAGGGCCAGATCGCCACCAACCAGATCGAGCTCAGCCCCTATCTGCAGAACCCGGCATTGACGGCTTTCCTGCAGGAACAGGGCATCGCGGTGACCTCCTACATGACCCTGGCCTACGGCAAGGTACTGAAGGACCCGGTGCTGGCCGCCATCGCTGACAAGCACCAGGCCACGGTGGCCCAGGTCGCACTGGCCTGGGCGCTGCAGCTGGGTTACGCCGTCATTCCTTCCTCGACCAAGCGCGAAAACCTGGCCAGCAACCTGCTTGCCCGCGAGCTGCAGCTGGATGCCGAAGACATGGCTGCGATCGCCGCACTTGAACGCAACGGCCGCGAAGTCGACCCGCCGGGCCTGGCGCCTGCCTGGGACTGAGGAGCACGCGCTGATGGCTACTGCGTTGACACGACTGCAGGCGGGCGGCTTCAGCATTGGCATTGAAGCGCCGCTGGACAACGACTGGACGCCGCTGGGCGAACAGGCACGACGCATTGCGCGCCGCCTGCCGGGCGAACCGGACCTGCAGCAGCACGCCGACCTTGCCAGGCTGGCCGACCGCCTCGGCTTCCGTGCGCTGTGGGTGCGCGACGTGCCGGTGTACGACCCGGCATTCGGCGATGCCGCGCAGGTGTTCGAAGTGTTCACCTATCTCGGCTACCTGGCCGGCATCACCGAAGAGATCCTGCTGGGGACCGGCGCGGTGGTGCTGCCGATCCGCGAACCTCTGCTGACGTTGAAGTCGGCACGCAGCGTACAGCAGCTCAGTGGCGATCGCCTGCTGCTGGGCGTTGCCAGCGGCGACCGGCCGGTGGAGTACCCGCTGTTCGGCCGCGACTTCGACACCCGTGGCACGCGCTTCCGCGAGCAGATCGGGCTGCTGCGCGAAGGCACCGCTGCACGGCTGCCGCAGGGGTTGGAAGTACTGCCTGCCGATGGTCGGGCGCTGCCGCTGCTGGTGGCCGGCCTGGCGCAGCAGCAGCCGGCCTGGATCGGCGCACATATGGACGGCTGCCTGGCTTACCCCGGCACGCCCCAGGAACACGCCCACCGCGTGGCGGCGTGGCGCGCGGTGGCCGGCAACAAACCCTATGCAAGCTTCATCCACCTGGATCTGCTGGAACGGGCCGACGCACCGCTGCAGCGTTGGCGCTTCGGCCTGCGCGGCGGCCGCAATGCGCTGCTGGCCGAACTGCAGGCGATGCAGGCCGCCGGCGTCGATCACATCGGCCTGCAGTTCCGCCGCAACGAACGGCCTTTGGCCGACACCTTCCACGAAATCGCCGAGTACGTGCTGCCGCAGTTCGCGGCGCATGCGTGACCGGCACTGGAGCCCCGCAATGAACATCACCTCCCTGGCCCTGCTTGCACTGGCCTCGCTCCCGCTGCCCTCCACCGCTCTCGCTGCGGACTGGTATCCCTCCATATACGGCGCCAACGATGAGATCGGCGCGGCCAACCTGCTCACCGCCGATGTGGTCAAGCAGGCGGTGTCGCTGGTGAAGACCGGCAAGACGTATCCGCTGGCGGTACCGGTGGACAAGAACCTGCCCGCCTTTCGCCATCGCAGCTTCCGCCTGTACAACGTGCAGGTCGGGCAACAGGCCGGCAAGTCATTGGGCCCGAACAGATTCACCTTCAACGATGAACTGGTGAACGCCTGGACCGGTGTCGGCACCCAGCTCAACGGCATTGGCCACATCGGCATCGACAACGTCTACTACAACGGCAACAAGGCCGCCGACTTCGTCAGCGTCGATGGCGTGCGCAGGCTGGGCGTGGAGAAGGTGCCGCCGCTGGTCACACGCGGCGTGGTGCTGGACATGACCGCGTACTACGGCAAGGCCATCGTGCCCGGCGGCACCGAGTTCAGCGTCGCCGACATCCAGGCCGTGCTGAAGCAGCAGCACTTGACCCTGCGCAAGGGCGATGTGGTGCTGTTCAACACCGGCTGGCTGGAGCTGATCGGCAAGGACAACACGCAGTTCCTGCAGGTCGAGCCGGGCATCGGCATGGACGCGGCGAAGTGGCTGGCCGACCAGGGCATCGTCGCCTTCGGCGGTGACACCTGGGCCTCGGAGGTCTACCCCAATCCGCACGGCGCCGACGAGTTCCCGGTGAACCAGTACATGCTGGCCAAGCGCGGCATCTACAACCTGGAACTGATCGACAGCCGCGCGCTGGTGCGCGACAAGGCCTGGGAATTCCTGTTCGTGCTCGGCCAGCCGCTGTACGTCGGCTCCACCCAGGTCAACATCAACCCGGTGGCGATCCGATGAGCGACGCCCCGCCGATGTTTGCCGGTCGCCGGTTCCGGGTCAGCTATGACGGCCTGGCCGCCGACAACCGCTACAGCGCTGATGGCCATCGCGTGCACTACGCCATCGTCTCCGGCATCTATGCCGGTGCCCACGGCGAAGCCAGCTGCGAGTGGCGGCAGGTTGCCGAGGGCATCTATGCCATTTCCTGGCAGGAAGCCGACGGTGCCACCGTGGTGCACGTCGATGACTTCCTGCACGGCCATTCGCTGGCGTGGTTCACCGCCACCGACGGCCGCTTCCACCGCATGCAGGGCACGCTGCAGGCGCTGCCCCCGCACGACTGAATGTCCCTTCCCCACGAGATTCCCATGCGACTTTCCATTCCCTCGCCCATCGGCTTCGGCACCGCACCGTTGGGCAACATGTACCGCAACATCCCCCAGCAGGAGGCGCTGGATACCGTCGAGGCAGCCTGGCAGCAGGGCATCCGCTACTTCGACGCCGCACCGCTGTACGGCGCTGGCCTGGCCGAACTGCGCCTGGGCGAGGCCCTGCAGCATCACGACCGTGATGCCTATGCACTGAGCAGCAAGGTCGGCCGCCGTGTGCTGGACGAGGTGGAAGACACCACCCGGCGTGACCTTGGTGAGAAAGGTGGCCTGTTCGAGCATGGCCTGCCCAACCGCATCGTCTACGACTACAGCGCTGACGGCACCCTGCGCGCAATCGAGGAGAGCCTGCAGCGCCTGCGTACCGATCGCCTGGACATCGTCTGGATCCATGATCCGGCGCGTGACTTCCATGGCGATGCCTGGAAGGAGGTCTTGGACGGGGCCGCCGTGGCGCTCACCCGCCTGCGCGAGGAAGGTGTCATCAGGGCCTGGGGCTTGGGCGTCAACCGCGTGCAGCCCTGCGAGATGGCGCTGCAGCAGGCCGACCCGGATGGCTTCCTGATTGCCGGGCGCTACACCCTGCTCGACCACGAAGAGGCCCTGCAGCGGTTGATGCCGGACAGCGTTGCACGTGGCGTCGGCATCGTGGTCGGCGGGCCGTACAACTCCGGCATCCTTGCCGGCGGCGCGCATTACGAATACCAGACCGCCACGCCAGAGGTGCTGGCCCGCGTGCAGGCATTGCGCGACGTTGCGGCAGAACACCAGGTGGACCTGCGCGCCGCCGCGCTGCAGTTCTCGCTGGCGCACCCGGCAGTGGCAGCGGCGATTCCCGGTGCAAGCCGTCCCGAGCGCATCGCCGAGAACCTGGCGTTGGCCGGGGCGACGATTCCCACCGCGTTCTGGCAGGCATTGCGCGACCGCCAGCTGGTGTCATCGCACGCGCCGCTGCCCGGCCTGGGTTGACCGGTAGGTCGGCGTCAGCCTGCGTGCTCGAACACAGCCGCCACCCAGTCGATGAACACCCGCAGCCGCGGCGATGGCGTACGGTTGCGCGGATAGACCAGGCTGACCGGGCTCGGTGTGGGTGGCATCCCGGGCAACAGCTCCAGCAACTGCCCGCGCGCGATGTAAGGGTCCATCCGGTAACGCGGTGCCTGGATGATGCCCAACCCGGCCAGCGCGGCACCGAGGAAGGCGTCCGCACCGGACACCCGCACGCGTGCCGGCAGCGGCACGTGGCGAACCTGCCCACCCTGCTGGAACTCCAGCGGAATCAGCTGGCCGGTGGCGCTGGAACGGTAGCCGACCATCTGGTGTCCCGCCGCCAGCGACGCGATGCTCTCCGGCCGCCCGTGTGCCTGTACGTAAGCGGGCGACGCCACCGTGACCTCGCGCAGCAACGCCAGGCGCCGTGCGGCCAGATCGCTGTCGGCCAGGGTTCCCACGCGGATGGCCCCGTCCACCCCCTCGCGCAGCAGGTCGACATAGCGGTCGCCTTCGCTGACCTCCAGTTCGATGTCCGGGTACCGCTGCAGGAAATCCGGCAGATGCGGAAACAACAGGTGGCGCCCCAGCGTACCGTGCACCTCGATGCGCAGCGGCCCGCGTGGCGGCACGTCACGGAACGCGGCTTCGGCATCGTCCATGTCCGCGATCAGGCGCAGACAGCGGCCGTAGAAGGCCTCGCCTTCCAGCGTCGGCACCACCACGCGCGTGGTCCGGTGCAGCAGGCGCACGCCCAGACGCTGCTCCAGTGCTTTGATCGCGTCGGTCACCGTGGCCCGCGGCAGCCCCAGGTCTTCGGCGGCACGGCTGAAGCTGCGGCGCTCGACGATCCGCACGAACGCACGCAGGGCGGTGAATCTGTCCATTGTTCGGATGGCCGGATGATGTTTCCGGATTATCCATGATTATCCGCGACGGCGGAGAGACGAAGATGGCCGTGCGCCATGCCGGCGCGCCCTTCTGGAATCTGCCATGACCTCCTCTGCTTCCCGCTCTGTCGCCCTCGTCACCGGGGGCTCCCGTGGCATCGGCGCGGCCATCTCGCGCCGTCTGGCCGCCGACGGCCATGCCGTGGTGATCAACTATGCCGGGCGCCGTGATGAGGCCGAAACACTGGCTGCCGAATTGACCGCCAGCGGAGGGCACGCCATCGCCCTGCAGGCCGATGTCGCCGACCCGCAGGCCGTGCACGCGCTGTTCGACGCCATCGATGCACGCTTCGGTGGCATCGATGTGGTGGTCAACAGTGCCGGCGTGCTGCAGTTGGCCGCACTGGCCGACAGCGATGATGCCCTGTTCGACCGTGTGATCGGCATCAACCTCAAGGGTGCATTCAATGTGCTGCGCGAGGCCGCGCGGCGCGTGCGCGACGGTGGTCGCATCGTCACCCTGTCCACCAGCGTGGTTGGCATCAAGCTGGAAAACTACGGCGTGTATGCCGCCAGCAAGGCCGCGGTGGAGACCATGGGCGCGATTCTCAGCAAGGAACTGCGTGGGCGCGGCATCACCGTGAACGCGGTGGCGCCCGGGCCGACCGCCACCGATCTGTTCCTGGACGGGAAGTCGCCGGAACTGATCGATCGGCTGGCGAAGATGAATCCGTTGGAGCGGCTGGGTACGCCGGAAGACATCGCCGGCGCGGTGGCGTTCCTGGCCGGTGCCGATGGCGGCTGGATCAATGGCCAGGTGCTGCGGGCCAATGGTGGGATGGTGTAGCGGCGTGCCAACCAAGGTTGGCATCTACCAGATCACGCCACATCGGTAGTCGCCCACCGTGGTGGGCGCGCGGCATGCCAACCAAGGT
The DNA here is from genome assembly GCF_058783335.1 of Stenotrophomonas sp. FW305-C-20-S1. Lineage (NCBI taxonomy): Bacteria > Pseudomonadati > Pseudomonadota > Gammaproteobacteria > Lysobacterales > Lysobacteraceae > Stenotrophomonas > Stenotrophomonas sp. FW305-C-20-S1. The sequence continues at coordinate 279,895 of NZ_JBYTEK010000001.1, forward strand.
TGGCATCTACCAAGGGCGCCTCAATGCGGTGTGCGCGGTTCCGGTAGACGCCAACCTTGGTTGGCGCCGCCCCTCAACCGCCGGGCATGGCCCGGCGCTACCGTGGGTGTTACCGGCTCATCGAATACGGTGCCTGCGCGCCCTGCCCCGGCCAGTCCTTGTTCGGTTCGGCCTGCATGGTGAAGTGCAGCTCGCCGCCGGCCAGGATCTCATCATGGCGCAGGAACGTGCGCTGCAACGGCTTGCCGTTGAGGGTCACGCTGCCGACATAGGTGTGCTTGTCGTCCAGTCCTTCGGCCACGATGGTGAAGGTCTTGCCGTTGGGCAGCCGCATTGCGGTCTTCGGCAGGAACGGGCGGCCGAGGATGTACTCGCCCGAGCCCGGCGCTACCGGGTAGAAACCCAGCGCGGTGAACACGTACCACGCCGACATCTGGCCCACGTCATCGTTGCCGGCCAGGCCCTCGGGACGATCGGCATACTGCGTGTCCATGATCTGCTTCAGGCGTGCCTGCGTGCGCCACGGCTGGCCGGCATGCGAGTACAGGTAGGCGACGTGGTGGCTGGGCTCATTGCCATGCGCATACCAGCCGATCAGGCCGGTGATGTCTTCCATGTGCTCGAAGATGGCCGGATCGACCTTCGCGTTGAACACTTCATCCAGGCGCGCCAGCAGTTTGTCGCTGCCACCATGCGCTGCGGCAAGGCCGGCCACATCCTGCGGCACGTACCATGAGTACTGCCACGCATTGCCTTCGGTGTAGTCGGTGCCGTAGCCACTGGCGCTGGGGTCGAACGGCGTACGGAAGCTGCCATCGCGCTTGCGCGCACGCATGAAGCCGGTGTCCTTGTCGAAGGCGTTACGCCAGTTGCCCGCGCGCTTGTCGAAGGTTGCGGCCACATCGGTCTTGCCCATCGCCTGCGCCATGCGCGCGATGGTCCAGTCATCGAACGCGTATTCCAGCGTCTTGCTGGCTGCTTCGCCCTCCTCGTCGATCGGCACGTAGCCCAGCTCACGGTACTGCGCGATGCCATCGTAAGGGCCGTAGTTGGCGGTCTGCACCATCGCCTTCAGCGCCTTGTCCGCGTCGAAGCCACGAATGCCTTTCACGTAGGCATCGGCGATCACCGGCACCGCGTGGTAGCCGATCATGCACCAGTCTTCCAGGCCATGGAACGACCACACCGGCAGCATGCCGTAGGGACTGTGCTCATGATGGGCCAGCATGGAATTGACGAAATCGCTGTTGCGCTTCTCCGGCTGCACCAGGGTCAGCAGCGGGTGCAGCGCCCGGTAGGTATCCCACAGCGAGAACGTCGAATAGTTCGTATAGCCCTTGGCCTGGTGCACGGCGTTGTCCGCGCCGCGGTACTGGCCGTCGGCATCCATGAACAGCGTCGGCCCCAGCAGCGTGTGGTACAGCGCGGTGTACGCGCTGCGACGCGCGTGTTCGGGTGCATCGATATCCAGCACCGACAACGCCTGCGTCCACTCCTGCTTCGCCTGCGCGCGCACACGGTCGAAATCGAAGTCGGCCACTTCGGCATCGAGGTTGGCGATGGCGCCCGCCTCGCTGACCGGCGAAATGGCCACCTTCACCACCAGCGGTGCATCCAGCTTGCCGAAGTCGAAGGTGCCCACCAGCTGCCGCCCCTCCATCTGCGCGCGCTGCGCCGGGTCCTTCTCGCCCGGGGGCGCAAAGCCCTTGTAGACGATGTCCTGTTCGGTGTTGTGCAGCGCGTGGCTGGCCAGCGGCCGCGAGAAGCGCATCGCGAAATACAGCTGGCGGCCGGCGGCCCAGCCACGCGTCTCGCGGAAGCCGGTGATGGTGCCATCGCCACGCACGCGTACCCGCGACCACAGGATCTTGCCCGGGTAGTCATACATGCTGGTACGCATGTCCAGCAGCACCTTGGCTTCGCTGCCCTTCGGGAACGCATAGCGATGCACGCCCACGCGGGCGCTGGTGGTCAGCTCGGCGCGCACCTTGTAGTCGTCCAGGGTGACAGCGTAATAGCCCGGTTCGGCCTTCTCGTCATCGTGGCGGAAACGCGAGGCGTAACCGCTGCGTGGCTTTTCGGGGTCGCCGCGCTCCAGTCCAGGGTTGCCGGTGAACGGCATCAGCAGGATGTCGCCCAAATCGGAATGACCGGTGCCGGAAAAGTGCGTGTGCGAGAAACCGACGATGCTGCTGTCGTCGTAACGGTAGCCCGCCGCCCAGCCGTAGGCCTTCTCGCGCGGCTGGATGCGCGTGTCCGGGCTGAGCTGGACCATGCCGAACGGCACCGTCGCGCCGGGGTAGGTATGCCCCTCACCGCCGGTGCCAATGAAGGGATCGACCGAGGCATAGGCCTTGTCGGCGGCGGTCTTGGCCGGGGCGGCCGCAGCCAGGCCGGAGGCGAACATCGCCGTGGCGGCGACAGCGATCAGGAGACGACGGTCCAGCGTGGGCATCGGCATTTGGATCGATTCAGGTGGTGGTCAGATCCTAGCACCGGGGTGACGGTGTCGCATGCTGCAGTGCGGATGCCGCCTTCAACGCATGCATCTGCAACCGATTGGATGGATCGACACAGGAATTGAAGGGATGCTGCCAGGGCTGGCAGACCCATTTCGATGCGAATGCGCAAGCAATTGTCGGAATGGGCCCTAATGAAACAACTCAGCCCGTAAATGGAGACGTCCAGATGCAATGCCGGGTGGAACAGACCGCCAATGCGTGTGCAGGATATCCGCGCAGCGCGAACACCGCTGCCGGGCTTGGAACCCCGGAATGAGCTACGAGAGCTGCTTGCCGTGACTGCGGCGGGCGGTGCGCGGCGGCCGCATGGCCCTCCGGCTTTTCTCGTAGCTCAGCCGAAGTTCCAACCCCGCACCGCCCGCCACCCTTGCGGTGGCCACGTCCCCTCAAGGAGCCATCGCATGTCGCATGAACCGCCCATCCTGACCCCGGAAATGGAATCCCTGTTCTTCCGCATCGAGCACGCTCTGAACACCGCCGAGGGCATGGCGATGATGATCGGCGAGAACGAACCGGCCGACCCGCAGGCGCATCTGCGCCCGGGCTACAGCCTGCAGAAGATCACTGTAGCAATGATGGCACTGAGCCAGCATGGCCGGCGACTGCTGCATGAGCTGCGCGAGCAGCATGTGCGGGTGACGCTGCATTGAAGCGGACACCGCCAGGAAAATGAGCCGAGCGTGGCTCGGCTCCATGGAGGCCACTCAAGAGGCCACTCAATCGGGCAGCGCGCTCTGCAGTGCGGCAAGATCCGCCGCATCCACCGGCCGCACCACGCGCGCAACTTCCGTGCCATCACGCAGCAGGATCACGGTCGGCCACAGCTTCACCTGGAACGAGCGGCCCAGCGGCTTGCCCTTGCCGTCTTCGATCTTCCAGTGCGGCAGATCATGTGCCTCGACGAAAGCCTGCATTGCCGGTTGCGCAGCCTGGCAGTGGCCACACCACGGCGCACCGAATTCCAGCAACAGCCAACCGGCCTGCGCATCCACCTCCGCGCGGGCCGGCTCGGCTGCCACATGGTCACGCATGAAGGGCATGCCGGCTACGCCTGCAGCGTGCGCTGGATGTCTTCCAGCGGCGCGTTGGTAAGATCCTTGGCGATGTCGGCCAGCAAGCGCGCCTGCGTCTCCTTGTGCAGCAACGGACGGATGCGGCCCAGCGTGGTGGGATCGGCAATCAGCACCAGATGCGCATAACGGTTGTTGAGCGCGTCTTCATTGAGCTGCTCGGCTACCTGCTTGGCGAAGGTCGCCTCGTTGAGCTGCGAGATCGACATGTCCTTGGGCACCGCACCGGATGGCCCCTGACCGGACACACCCTGTTCGCTGATGTCCTGCAGGCGCAGCTCGCCTTCCTGTTTAAGGGTGAGCTTGTGCTCGTTGCCGACGTTGGTGAACACGCGGGCCGAGCCACCATCGGCGACGATAACCAGGGTGCCTTCGGGAATGCGACGGGTCATGCGTTACTCCTTGCGTTGGTTCGTGACCACCGTAAAAGCCGTGGCGTGAGCGAGGCGAGCACAACATGTTCATTCGATGTGCGTGGGTCATGTGCATGAACAGGCATCATGGAACGCTGCGTTCGTACTGGCGCGATTCTCGGCACGCTCACACTGTAACCGTTATCATGAACGCATGATCGACACGACCCACTGCACGTCAGCACCTGTTGCTGGCCTGCGGGAAGCACTGCCGACCGGCGCTTCGCTTTCCATCATTGCCTCTCCCTCGCCTTTCCATCGCCTCGCGCTGGATCCCGGCGGATGACGCCTGCGGGCCCTGCCCCGCCTGTTCCCTGCGCCTGCCCCACCCGCGCGTGCACTGACACGTAATCGGACCCATCCGCTCGTCCCGCATGTCGCTCTGCGTTCTGGCAGCGGGCAATGCGTGTTGCGTGCGCGGCGTTTCATCGCACACGCCTTTCGCCCCCTTCCGGGTCTTCCATCCGATGCCCCTGCGCCTGCTGCGCCAGCATCGCCGTTTCCGAATTCCGGGACATTCGTACCGCCCATTCCAACGCCATTTCCATTCTTCCAAGGGAGTCCCCATGCAGGACAACTCCGATGCCCATGCCCATTTCGGCTGGTTCAAACGCCGCCGCCATCTGAAGGTCGACGAGATCACCGTTGTCGACAAACCCATGCTCAAGCGCGCCGTCGGCGCCGCTGCACTGGGCAATGCGATGGAATGGTTCGACTTCGGTGTCTATGGCTATCTTGCCGTCACCATCGGCCAGGTGTTCTTCCCCTCCAGCAACCCCACCGCACAGGTGATCGCCGCGTTCGCCACGTTCACGGTGGCCTTCCTGGTACGCCCGCTGGGCGGCATGGTCTTCGGGCCCCTGGGCGACCGCTACGGGCGCCAGAAGGTACTGGCCTTCACCATGATCATGATGGCACTGGGTACGTTCGCCATCGGCCTGATTCCCTCCTATGAACGCATCGGCATCTGGGCGCCGGTGCTGTTGCTGCTCGCCCGCGTGGTGCAGGGTTTTTCCACCGGCGGCGAGTACGGCGGCGCGGCGACCTTCATCGCCGAGTACTCCACCGACCGCAACCGCGGCCTGATGGGCAGCTGGCTGGAGTTCGGCACGCTGGGCGGCTATATCGCCGGTGCCGGTACGGTGACTGCACTGCACATGCTGTTGAGCAGCGAGCAGATGCTGGACTGGGGCTGGCGCATTCCGTTCCTGGTGGCCGGCCCACTCGGCCTGCTGGGCCTGTACATGCGCATGCGGCTGGAGGAAACGCCAGCGTTCCGCGCGTTCGCCGAAGAGGCCGAGAAGCGCGACCATGAGCGCCCCGGCCTGGTCGACCTGTTCCGCGTGCACGGCCGCCAGCTGATCGTCTGCATGGGCCTGGTGCTGGTGTTCAATGTGACCGACTACATGCTGCTGACCTACATGCCCAGCTACCTGAGCGTGACCATGGGATATGCGGAGAGCAAGGGCCTGCTGCTGATCATCATCGTGATGCTGGTGATGATGCCGTTGAACATCGTGGGTGGCCTTTTCAGCGACAAGCTGGGCCGGCGGCCGATGATCATCGGCGCCTGCATCGCGCTGCTGGTGCTGGCGGTACCGAGCCTGCTGCTGGTGGGCAGCGGCAACGACGGGCTGATCTTCCTTGGCCTGATGCTGCTGGGCCTGGCGCTGGTGTGCTTCACCAGTTCGATGCCGTCCACGCTGCCGGCGCTGTTCTATACGCCGGTGCGCTACAGCGCGCTGTCCATTGCGTTCAACGTGTCGGTGTCGCTGTTTGGTGGCACCACGCCGCTGGTGACCGCCTGGCTGGTGGAACGCACGGGCGATCCGCTGGTACCGGCCTACTACCTGATGGGCGCGGCGGTGATCGGCCTGATCACGATGATCTTCGTGAAGGAGACCGCCGGCCTGCCGCTGCGCGGTTCGCCGCCGGCCGTGGGCTGCGACAAGGAGGCGGCCGCGCTGTTGAAGAGCGATGCACCGGTCACGGTGGACCGCGCCCTGCCGCCGTTGCCGGACGTGGCCGAACCGGAACAGGTGACCCCGGCCTGAGTGGCTGCGGTGGCGCCAGGCGTTGCCTGGCGCTGCCGTCAGCGCAGGGCTAGTCGGCGCGGGTCAGCTTGCCCGGGGTCCAGCGGTACACCCAGGCATGCTGACCTTCCGGCGGGCAGGCCACCTTGCCTCGCACGCACAGCTTCGAACTGCGGGTGCTGTTGAAAGTCACGCGGATGCGGTCACCGTCCATGGTGATCGTTTCCATTTCGCCGGGGATATGCACGCTGGCGTCATCGGCGTAGCCCGAGGCGCGGATCAACGCGTAGGTTTCGTCGTCATAGGCGGATTTGCCGGGTGACGTGGCCTGGCCCCGTGCATCGCCTTCGGCCAGCGGGGTCATCACCACCAGCTCGTTGAGCTGCATCGCGCTGCCGGTCTGGGTCGCGGTGTAGAGATAGATGATCTCCGGGCGGCCGTCGCCATCGAGGTCGGCATTGCCGGCCCACAGCGGGCGGTAGTCGTACTGGCTGTCGGTGCCCGGGTGCAGGCGCAGCGATGCCTCGGCGGTGCGGCGTGCCTTGTCGTAGCTCATCGGCTCGTTCGGCGCCTCGACCTTGGCATCGGCCGGCGTTGCATCCTGGGCCAGCAGCGGTGCCGCCACCGTCAATGCCATGGCCGCCACCAGCGCGCGCAGGCCAGTGGCCTGCCAGTGCTTCCGCTCGTACATCCGTGTTCCTCGATCAATGAATCTGCGGGCTCGGATCATCGCACAGGCGGGCCGGCAAGCGGCGTACTGTCGGCATGCAGTTCCATCGCGCGCATGACGATGGGCTTGGCCCAGTCCGGGGTGTGCAGCAGCTCCACCACCGACACCGGATACTGCAGGCCCTGGCGATCCAGCGCCAGCACCGGCAAGGGGGCAACACGTCCGTAGCGATCGGCCGGCGCGCTGTTGTCATACACATGCAGTTCGGCCAGGTGCGGCATCAATGCCAACAGGTTCTCGCGTGCGGAATCGAAGCGTGCGCGGATCTTGTCCTGCGGGATGTCGTGGCCACCGCCAGCAACGCGGGCTGCCACGCGGGCAACATGCAGTTCGACCGTGGCCAACCCGCAGAACCAGATCGCCACGTCATGCTGGCTGCAGGCCTCGCGCAACAAGCGCGGAATGGTGTTGCCGCCCAGGGTGGTTTCAAAGGCGAAGTCGCTGCCGTCGGCGATCGCCTGGCGCAGCCGTCGTGCGCCCTCCTGCCACGCTTCAGCGTTGGCTTCGGCCAACGGCCAGCCCGCCTCCACCAGCCGTCGGGTGAAGCTGTCCGGGTTGTACCAGCCCAGGCCGTCGGCCTCCAGCCAGGTGCCGAGCAGCGAACTCTTGCCAGCGCCATTGACGCCGGCCAACGCCAGGATCCGCCCCATGATTCAGAGCGGACGGCCGAGCGCGACCTTGTGGCCGCGGCGGATCGGCTTGCCCATCACCTTGCCCAGCCCCTCACCCTGCTGCAGCCCGGCCAGCGCCTGGTCGAACTCGCTGCGCAGGCGCGACAGCACGTCGCTGCGCTCCTCGCTGTCGCTGCCGCTGGCCCTGGCCAACAGCTCCTGGTAGGTCTTGATGTCCACGATCACCGCCTCGGGGTGATTGTGGTTGGTGATGACCAGCGCCTGCTTCTCGCGCACGGTACGCATCAGGCTGGGCCAGCCACGGGTCTTGACCGAGGATGCCGGGGCCTTGTCCAGGCCGGGCAGGTCGAGCGGGAGGGTCATGGCACGGCTCCAGCGGAAGGATATGTGGTCACTATACCCAATTTGGCCAAATTGGGGATTAATGGACTGCCCCCCCCCTTTGCGCCGCGCCCGACGGCTCAGAACGCCCGTTGCCATTTCAGGCTCAGCAGACTGCGGTCGTGGCTGTACAGCCAGTCCACGTTGCTGTCGATGCGTGCGTAACGCAGGCTCAGGCTGGGGACCAGCCCAGCCACGGCCAGGCGCTCGCTGCGCACGATGGCGATCAGGTTCTGCTCGCTTTCCTGCCGACGCGCCTCCAGCAACGGGCTCCAGGCATCGTATTCACGCTCACGCAGCGACACGAACACCGTGGCCGTGGTGCCGCTCCACTGGCGCGCTGCGCCCAGGCGCAGGCCGCGTTGCCGGTAGCCATTGGCGGGATCGGCGGCGCTGCTGTCACTCAGGTCGACCCCGGCAAACACCGTCCAGCGCGGGTTGAGCGCGCGGAACCAGGTGGCATAGATCGCCGCCAGTTCACCGTCGTAGTTGCTGGCCACGCCCTGCTGTCGATAGCGCTGGCGTTTCCAGTCGGCTTCCAGCTTCATCAGGCTGCGCGCATCTGCGGCGAACTGCCATTCGCCATGCATGCCGGCACCGCCCTGCAGCGCGTGGTTGCCGAGTCCCTGGTAATCGTAGCTGGGCGCCAGCAGCAAGGTATGCCGTGCGCTGCGCCAGCTGTAGCCGGCCTGCACGCTGGCATTGAGCTCGTTGTAGTCGCTGTGCCCACGCCACGCCTGGCCGAACGCCAGCCCGCGCAGGTACAGCCCATGGTGGCCGGCCAACGGCAGGCGCCGTTCCAGGCTGGCGTCGTAGTCCAGGCCGAACGCTGCCTGTGCATCGGGCAACCGGCGTTCGATGAAGCAGGTGGTGCCGTCACCAAACAGGCAGGTGCGGCTGGCCGAACTGCGGTTGACGTTGTCGCTCCACGCGGGGCCGGCGGCGATGCCACCCTTCCAGCGCTGGCGTGCATGCAGGGCCTGCAGGTAGCCGTCCACCCGCGTACGCACGCCCGCCGTTGCAGGGTCGCCGCCAGCGATGCCGGCTGCGATCGCCTCGAACAGGGCGATGGCATCGCGGTCGCGCTGGTCTTCGGCATACACACGCGCCAGTTCCAGCCGCGCCGGCAGGAAGTCCGGCTGCGCGGCGAGCACGGCCTCGTATTCGGCCGCGGCCTTGCCGTGCTGGCCACCCACGCGCGCCAGCGCACCCTGCGCGTAGTGGCGCAGCAGCGGATCGTGGCCAGGCAGTTCGATGTACTCGGCAAGGAAGGCGGCCGCGGCCTGCCATTGCTGGTGCTGCAGCGCGAGATAGAGCGCCTGGCCGAGGTCGTCGACAGTGCGCTCCACGCGGTACTGCTGGCCGTCGAGGGTGATGGTCGGTCGCTCGTGCTCGGCCTGGCGCAGGCGCTGCTGGTCCTGCTGCTGATGACGCAGCTCGCTGCCCTGTTCGAGCACACGGCGCAGGTCATCCTGCTGGGCGTGGGCAACGTTGAGCGGCCAGGCCAGCAGCAGGACGACAAGAAAGAGAAGGTGGCGCATGTTCGATCCGGTTGAAGCACTATCGCGGGCCGAAGCAGGGACTGGCGGATCGCGGCTTGTCCCTGCCCTGCCCCGTCAGGGGCGTGGCGATCAGTTCTTGCTGCCGCCGAAGGCGGTGTCGTACTGGCTGTTGCCGGCGAAGGTGGCGATGCCGGCCAGGGTGGCGGCGTTGGCACCGAAGAACTGGCCCTGAGTGCTGCCCGACACCGAGCCGTTGGCCACAGCCGTGCCTGCGAAGGACGCATTGGCGCTGTTGATGGCAGCGTTGACGCCCACGGTCAGGCCGCCACCGGCGATCTGGCCGCGCAGGGTGCCGGCACCGAAGTCGGCGCGGAACGCACCGGTCAGCAGGTTGCTGCCGTTGAACTTGTTCAGGCCCGCAACGCTGTAGGTGGCCACGCCTGCCGGCAACGTGGTGCCTGCACGGTCACCAGCGAAATAGACCTGGCGGTTGTTGAAGCCACCGGCGGCGCCGTCCTTGGACCATTCACCAAACCAGACATCGCCGCTGCCCACTTTGACGAAGTTGAAGTGGCCCATGCCGGCGTGGTTGCCCGGGGTGCCGGTGATCGGCATGGCCAGGGTGCGCACTGTGGTGCCGTTGACGGTGGTGGGTGCCGAATAGGCGCTCAGGCCCTGGAAGTCCACGCGGGTGCCACCGGACACGGTGCCGACGCCGATGCCGGCCTTGCCAGCGACGTGCGGGCCACCATTGACCTGCGATTCGCCGACGTTGACGTTCCACTGCGGATCGGTGACGGCGCTGGCGGCGCCGACGATATCGGCAGCGTGGGCGGCACCGGCCAGGGCCAGGCTGGCGGCCACGGTGAGCAGGGAGCGGGAGAACATTTTCATGGAAAAACTCCTTGGATTGAGGGAACTACAGGTACAACGCTTGAATCGGTGAGGCGTCAGAAGCGCGCGGTGACTGCGAGCTTGAGGGTGCGACCGGGCGCCGGCAGCGTGGAGCGCGTGGCCGGGTCGACGTAGTAGCGGTTGCCGAGATTGCTGCCGACCAGTTCGACGCTGGCGTGGTCGTTGAAGCGCCAGCGCGCATAGGCATCCACCGTGGTGATGTTTCCCCAGGTGAACGGCACGTTCTGCCACAGCAGGCTGCTGCCGCCGGCCAGCAAGCGGTCGCGGTAGGCCTGCAGGTCCGGGTTGTGGTGACGCCGGTAGTGCACGATGCGGCTGCCCAGTTCCAGCCGCTCGTCGAACAGGCGGGTGCCCAGCGACAGGTTCACCGACAGCTTCGGCACGGCCTGGGTCAGCAAGTAACCACCGACGAAGCCATCCTGCACGCAGTTGGGCACCAGGCCGCGGTTGGCATCCAGCTGCACTGCGGTGCTTTCGTCGCACACTTCGTTTTCAAGGGTGCGGGCGATGCCCAGGTCGCTGAATAAGCGGCGGTTGTCGAAGCGCGCCTGCAGCTCAATGCCGCGCAGGGTCTGCTTGTCGATGTTGTCGAAAAGGAAGTACGCATCGCGCTCGATCACATCGCGGGTTTTCTGCACGTAGTAGCTGAGCTTTACGTCCGCATCGGCGGTGCCGCCGAACAGCGCAGAGAGGTTGTGCACATAACCCAGCTCGTAGTTGTAAGCGTGTTCGGGCTTGAGCGGATACAGCGGATTGAGGCTGCTGGAAAACGCGATGGTGCTTTCGAACATGCTGGGGAAGCGCTTGGCCTCGGTGTAGCGGGCATACAGGCGCGCAGTAGGCGAGAAATGCACGGTGGCCGAGAACGTGGGCAGCCAGGCATGGTCGCGGCGGCGGCTGTTGTGCGCCTGCACCGCCTGCCCCTGCACGGCGTTCTGCACCCGGCAGGTCTGGTCGGTACCGAGCACCATCGGCAGCAGCCCGGGGATGGCGGCCACCTGGCCGTTGAGGCACGGGTTGCTGGCTCGCGTGTAGTTGCCATCGGCATCCGCTGCCCAGGCGATGCTGTGCTCCACCGGCACCGGTGTTTCGTACTTGCTCAGCAGGTTCTTCAGCAGGTCGTCGACCAGCGAGCCCATGCCGATGCTTTCCCAGAACTCACGCTCCGATTCGATCGCATCGATCTCTCCCTGCAGGCTGGCGGGGCGTGGTGGCAGCTCGTTGACCCGGTAGCGCGCCTCCTTGCTGCCGACACTGCGGGTCAGCAGCTCCGGATGCGCCTGCAGGAAATCGTCGAACGCCCAGTAGCGGCTGTAGCGCACACCGGCGTTGAGGGTAAGGAACTCGACGGGCCGCCATTCCAGGCTCAGGTAGCCCTCGCCTTCCTGGCGCCGGCCGGCGCGCGGGTACATGCGCCAGCCGTCGGTAACGCCGAAGTACGGATCGCCCGAACGCAGCGTTTCGTACTGCCAGTTGCCACCTACGGTCAGGTCAAGTGTGGAATGCAGGCCGAAGCGGTTGCTCAGGGTCAGCCCGGTACGGTCGTTGCGGGCATTGGCCAGGGCGGTGTTGCGCAGGATCGGACTGCGGCTGGAATCCCAATCGGGGTTGCCCGAGGCGAAGTTGGGGAAGCCACCAGCGGTGTAGGTATCGCTGTTGGTTTCGGTTCGCCACAGGTTGGCGCGCAGGTCGAGCCAACGACTGCCGGCCGGCTGCCAGCGGTATTCCAGGTTCCAGGCATCGGAATCGACCCGGCTGAGCGGCCACTGGATGCGCCCGTAATCCGGTGCGGACAGGATGCGCGAGGGCATGATCTCGCCATAGTGCGAAAGCGTGTGCCGCCAGGTGGCCTTGAGCTGCTGGTCGTCGGTGATCTGCCAGGTGGCCTTCAGCAGCCACGACTCCTGTTCGCTGGACGTGTTGGGCACTTCATCACCCGGCTTGAAGTAGCGCGCCAGCGTGGTGATGTAGTCGATGCCCTGGTATTCGTACTGCTCGCGCGGGTCCTGGTCGTAGTACGCACTGCCCTTGCTGCCGGAGAAATAGTTGCCGCGCTTGCGCCACGCGTAGGCGGCCATCACGTCCACCCGCTCACCGCGCCAGCCCAGCGCCAGGCGCCAGGCCTGGTCATCGCCATCGAACGGGTTGTCACCACTGCGCGATTTCACTGGCACCACCAGGGTGCGATCAGCATAGGGCGAGGCCGGCGACGACTGCGGGAACCCCTCCACCGTGCGATAGTCCTCGCCGGTGTGCAGCCGTGGCAGGCGCGGCGAGACCGCATTGCTGCTGCCTTCGATCTTCAGTTCCCCGCCGAAGCGCTCGCCGGCCGGCACGATGTCGTCGACGTCGAGGGTCTTGATGACCATCGCTCCGCCGATACCGCTGTGTACATCGCGTACCAACGCTGGCCCCTTGATGACCTGGATGCCACCAATCAGGTTGGGATCGATGTAGTTGCGGTTGCTGACGCCGTTGTAGCCCCGCCATACGGTCAGTGCCTGCTCGCCGCCGTCGATGCTGACCGGCACCCGTCCCGGCCCCTGGATGCCGCGGATGTTGAGGTCCAGTGCGCCGCTGTTGCGGGCGTCGCCGCTGAACACACCGACCAGGTCCTTGACCACGTCGGCCGGGTTGGCGCCGCGATAGCGCTCCACCCGGTCGCGACCGGAATAGGCCGTGCTCAGGTCGAGCGCGAACACGTCGTCGTATCCCCAACGATCACGTGTTTCGCCGCCGTCGGCCTGCAGGCGCCCGCCCACCTTCAGCGTGTCGGTAACCACCACCCCGCCGTCATCGGCGGCGGCCTGCAGGGTCCAGGTACCGCCCGGCTCCTGCTGCGCGCGCAGGCCACTGCCCTGCAGCAACTGGTCCAATGCCTCGGCGGGGCTGTACTGGCCCTGCACTGCGCGCGAGCGCCGCCCTTCCACCAGATCGCTGCGGAACACCACCTGCACCTGCGACTGGCGACCGAAGCTGCGCACTGCGTCGGCCAGGGCTTGTTCGGGGATGGCATACGCGCGCACGGAGGCGGTAGCGGCCTGGGCGCGGGCGGTCGGCGCCCAAGCGAAGGGAACCAGTGCCGTGGCGATGGCCAGGGCGAGGATGGTGGCGCGGCGATGACGGGCGGATGCCGGGAACGGCATGAACGGTGACTCCTCAAGGTGGCGGGACCGTGCGCACGTCGGGTGCACGCGGCTCGGTTGGCTTGAGAAGAAACGCGGTTTCGCTCTGGCTATACCACTAGAGACAAGGTGGGATCGGATCTGCCCACGGTTTTTTTCGTTGATCGACAGATCATCCACGCATGGCGTGGATCTACCATGCGCCCGAGTAGATCCACGCCATGCGTGGATGAACACGAATCACGCCAGTAGATCCACGCCATGCGTGGATGAACTCACCCGCTACCCCGGTGGCATCACCACACCAACAACGCGCCGCCCGGCAGGCGCTGGCTGCGCAGACGGGCCTGCTGGGCCACTGCGGCAATCGCCGCATCCGGCTGCTGCAGGTGGAACAACCCACTCACCGCCACCTGCGCCCCATGACCGTGCAGAACCCAGACCGGCGCACGCCGATAGCGGGCAAGGCGCTCGATCGCCTGTTGCGCAGGCAGATCATCAATGACGATCTCGCCGCGTCGCCACGGTGCGATGGCCTCCACATCGGCCAGCTGCAACGGCTGCAGCCAACGGCCATCACGGAACGCGCGTGCCTGCCCCGCCTGCAGCCGCTGCGCGGCGACATGACCCGGCCTGATCTCCACTTCGCCCTGGCTGACCTCGGTGGTCACCACGGCATCCTGCAGTGCAACGCTGAACGCCGTGCCGATGTCACGGATCTCGCCACCGCCGGCCTCCACCCGGAACGGTCGTGCTTCGTGCGCCACCTGGAACCAGGCCCTGCCACGCAGCAACTGCAGGCGGCGCTGGCCGGCGCTGAAATCAAGCGCCAGCGCGCTGCGTGCATCCAATATGGCAGTGCTGCCATCCTGCAGCTGCACCGTGCGCGGCGCGTTGTCGCTGCGCACGTCGCTGCGGACCAGCAGCCACGCGTGCGGCGCCGCTGTTACCGAAAGCAGCAGCACCGCCGCACTGGCCAGCAGCCAAGGCAGTCGACGACGCGGCTGCAGCGGCCGCAGCGCGGGTTCGGCTGTCAGCTCCGGAAGCGCAGCCAGGACATCCGGGGCGGCGGCATCCAGGCCTTGCCAGAAGGCCTGCTGCTGGCGCCAGGCATCGGCATGCCGGGGATCGGCCTGCAGCCAGCGTTGCAGGGCGCGTTGCTGCCGCTCCGGCAACCGGCCCGCATTGCACCGTATCACCCAGCGCAACGCCTGCCTGGCCTGACGCGGCGAGGGTATGGACGTAGTCATGATTGTGGCCTGCGGCACCACCAACGGGTGCGCCTTACAGTTGAGACAACGGCGAGCGGCATCTGCCCACGGCACATGCCGGTCATGCGCGGCTTCCCCGCTGGTGCTGCTGGATGAGCAGGGCCGCGCGCATCACGTACTTGCCCACCACGCTCTTGGAAATACCCAGGCGCTCGGCGATCTCGCGTTCGCTCAGCCCCAGGTAGCGGTTGAGCACGAAGCACTCGCGCACCTGCGGCGGCAGCGCCAGGATGGTCTGGCTGATCTCGCGCAGCTGGGCCTGGTCCAGCGCCTGCGCCTGGCCATCAGTGCTGGCATCGGCCAGGTCGCTGGCGTACTCCGCCATCGCGCGCCGTTCGCGTGCGTCGGCCTGGCTGCGGTTGAGCGCGTGGTGGTAGGCCATGCGGTACAGGTACCCGCGCGGTTCCAGGATCGGCGGGTCGCCGGGCACGCTGCTGGCCTTCAGATAAAGGTTCTGCAGGGTGTCCTCGGTACTGGCCGGGTCGAGGTAGCGGGCAATGAAGCGGGACAACGCACGGCGCTCGCGGATCAACAGTTCGATCAGCGCCAGGGCATTGGGAGACATAAGTGCCAAGGCCGGACCGGGGAATGATGGGCGTGATGGCGACGGTCCGGACCGGGAGTGTAGGCGGCAACCGCCGATCCTGCACCTCCGGTCATCCGCCACGCTGCACGCACGGCCTGGATCTACGGCTCTTCCAGCGCCTCGAAACGCTCGGCCAGGTAATCGATCAACGTGCGTACCGCCGGCAGCAGGCCGCGCCGCGACGGGAACACCGCATGCACGATGCCGTGCCTGGGCTGCCACTGCGGCAGGATCGGCACCAGCGCGCCGCTGGCCAGTTCGTCGGTGATCATCATCCGCGGCAGCATCAGCACGCCGACACCCGCCACCGCCGCACTGCGCAGGGCGATCATGTCATCGCTGACCAGCCGCGGTCGGTGGTGCACGCTGGCCTGCACCTGCTCAGGCCCGGCGTATTCCCAGGCATGCACCTGGGCGGGCGATGCCAGGTCCACGGTCGGCATCATCGCCAGATCAGCCGGCACTTTCGGCGTACCCATGCGCTTGAGCAGGGCCGGGCTGGCAGCGGTGCACCAGATGCGGCGGGCCAGCACGCGCACCACCAGATCGCTGTCCTCCAGCGGTGGCGGGCGCACGCGGATGGCCACATCCACGCCCTCGCCCACCACGTCCACGCGCCGGTTGGTGGCATCCAGCTGCAGGGTCACCTGCGGATGCAGGGCCAGGAAGTCAGCCAGCATGGCGCCAATGCGCGCGTGCAGCAGTGCGATCGGACAGGCCAGCCGCAGGGTGCCCCGTGGCTCGGCACGCGACAGCGCGATGGCCTCCTCGGCCGCTTCGGCCTCCACCAGCATCGCCTTGCAGTGCCGGTAGTAGTCCTGGCCGATCTCGGTGACCGAGAAGCGGCGGGTGGAACGTTGGATCAGGCGGACACCCAGCCGTTCCTCCAGCAGGGCGATGCGGCGGCTGAGCTTGGACTTGGGCATCGCCAGCGCGCGCCCGGCCTGCGAGAAGCCGCCATGCTCGACCACCATGGCGAAGTAGAACAGGTCGTTCAGATCGCAGCGGCGGATGTCGGCGATGAACACGGGACGATCTCCTGCGGCCCTTGCCGGGCCTGCATCGTTCACAAAATAGGACTATGACGGCAAATTCTGCCGACTACCGGGGCCATTGTCACGTCGATATCGTCTCCGCAACGAAAAACAGCGACCGGTTGACCCGGTCAGGAGATCGCCATGAAGCGTGTCACCGGTACCTACAGCGCCCCCCGCCCGCACTGGGTGGGCGATGGCTTCCCCGCCCGTTCGATGTTCTCCTACAACACCCACGGCCAACACCTGAGCCCGTTCCTGCTGCTGGACTACGCCGGGCCGTACAGTTTCCCGCCCAGCGAGACCCCGCGCGGGGTCGGCCAGCATCCGCATCGCGGCTTCGAGACGGTCACCATCGTCTACGAAGGCGAAGTGGCCCATCGCGACTCGACCGGTGCCGGCGGCACCATCGGCCCGGGTGACGTGCAGTGGATGACCGCTGCCTCCGGCATCCTCCATGAGGAATTCCACACGCCGGAATTCAGCAAGCGCGGCGGCACCCTGGACATGGTGCAACTGTGGGTGAACCTGCCCGCCAAGGACAAGATGGGCGCACCGGGCTACCAGACCCTGCTCGATGCGCAGATTCCTTCAGTGGCCTTGCCCGACGGTGCCGGCCGCGTACGCGTCATCGCCGGGACATTCGATGGCCATGCCGGCCCGGCCCGCACGCATACCCCGATGGACGTGTGGGACATCCGCCTGTTGCAGGGCCAGCACGCCGAGCTGCCGGTGGCCGACGGCCGCACCCTGGCGCTGGTGGTGTTGAAGGGCACGGTGCGGATCAACGGTGGCCAGGCAGTCGGCGAAGCACAGCTGGTGACCTTCGACCGCAGCGGCGAAGACGTGTTCATCGACGCCGACAGCGACGCCACCGTGCTGCTGCTCAGCGGCGAACCGATCGACGAGCCGGTGGTGGGCTATGGCCCGTTCGTGATGAACACCCAGGCCGAGATCAGCCAGGCCGTCAACGATTTCAACGGTGGCCGCTTCGGCCAGATCGCGCACTGATCCACTGCATTGCGGCGGGCAACCGCCCGCCGCTTTCCGGGCCTTCGCCCCTCCCCAGGAGACTGACCATGAGTACCCCCGCCAACTTCAACGGCGCCCGCCCGGTGATCGACCCGGACAACGCCGCGATGCTGCTGATCGACCACCAGAGTGGCCTGTTCCAGACCATCGGCGACATGCCGTTCACTTCGGTACGCGCGCACGCCACCGCCCTGGCGAAGATGGCCACGTTGGCGAAGATGCCGGTGATCACCACCGCGTCGGTGCCGCAGGGGCCGAACGGCCCGCTGATCCCGGAGATCCATGACGCCGCACCACATGCGCAGTACGTGGCGCGCCGCGGCGAGATCAACGCGTGGGACAACGCCGAGTTCGTCGCCGCGGTGAAGGCCACCGGCCGCAGGCAGCTGATCATCGCCGGCACCATCACCAGCGTCTGCATGGCCTTCCCCTCGATTGCCGCCGTCGCCGACGGCTACCAGGTGTTCGCGGTGGTCGACGCCTCCGGCACCTATTCGAAGATGGCCGAGGAAATCACCCTGGCGCGCGTGGTGCAGGCAGGTGTGGTGCCGATGGATACCGCTGCGGTCGCCTCGGAAATCCAGCGCACCTGGAACCGCGAGGACGCCCAGCAGTGGGCCGCGATCTACACGCAGATCTTCCCCAACTACCAGCTGCTGATCGAGAGCTACCAGAAAGCGCAGGACGTGCAGAAGAACCACGAGCAGCTGGATTCGCAGCGTAGCTGAGCCCGCTGCATCCACGGCGATTTCCGCCTGCCGGCACGCCGCCGGCTCCACCGCAAGCGAACCCAGACCAGGACATCCCCATGGCCAGTGAACCGATCCGTGACCCCGTCAGCGACCACCTGCTGACCCCGCAGAATTCCGCCTTCATCATCATCGACTACCAGCCGGTACAGGTGAACTCCATTGCCTCGATGGACCGCCAGCTGCTGGTCAACAACATCGTCGGCACTGCCAAGGCGGCGGTCGCCTACGGCCTGCCGATCGTGCATTCGACCGTGAACGTGCAGACCGGCCTGAACAAGCCGCCGATCGCGCAGCTGCGCAAGGTGCTGGGCGACTACCCGACCTACGACCGCACCACCATCAACTCCTGGGAAGATGTCGAGTTCCGCAAGGCGGTGGAAGCCACCGGCCGCAGGAAACTGATCATGACCGCGCTGTGGACCGAAGCCTGCCTGACCTTCCCCGCGCTGGATGCACTGAAGGAAGGCTATGAGGTCTACGTGGTGGTCGATGCAGTAGGCGGCACGTCGCTGGCCGCGCATGATGCCGCGCTGCGCCGCATCGAACAGGCCGGCGGCCAGTTGATCAGCGTGACGCAGCTGTTCTGCGAACTGCAGCGCGACTGGGTACGGGCGGAGACCGTGCCGGCCTTCATGAATCTCTTCATCGAAACCGGTGGCACGGCCGGCATCCAGTTCTCGTACGATCGTACCGAGTGACTCCTTGGCGGCTCCGGCTCCGGCTGGCGCCGCCTTTTCCTGCAACCGAGCATGGCTCGGCCCTACAACCGGGGATTTCCATGGCCTACGCACGCATTGTTTCGACCGCCGACAACTACCTGCACCACATCAGCAACGGCCATTTCGATGTCGCGGCCGATGAACCCGCTTCGCTCGGCGGCCAGGGCAAGGGCTTCGCCCCGTTCGACCTGTACCTGGCCTCGCTGGCCGCGTGTACCGCCATCACCCTGCGCATGTACGCGCAGCGCAAGGGCTGGGAGCTGGGCGAGTTCCACGCCGAGCTGCGTTCCGAACGTGATGCGGATGGACGCTTCCATGTGCACCGCGTGCTGCATGCCACTGCCGAGCTGAGCGATGCGCAGTGGCAGCGCTTGCTGGAGGTGGTGGAAAAGACCCCGGTGACGCTGGTGATGCGCGAAGGTGCACGGATCACCAGCGAGCGCGGGGCTGCTGCCTGATCGCCGGGCATGGCCCGGCGCTACCGGAGGAGCCTGGCGCCATCAGGTAACGCCGGGCCATGCCCGGCGGCCCTGGTTTCAACGCCGCGAATGCAGCACGGTGCGCTGGCGCATGGCGTTGAACTCCTGTTCGACCTGCTGGATGTCTTCGACCTGGAAGCCGGCGGCATCGAGCAGCTGATCGGCCGCGGCGGCAGCCAGCGGATCATCCTCGCGCTGGCGCCAGCAGCGTGCCGGCAGGAAATAGCCGACCTCGCTGCGCCCGCGCATGATGACGACCGGCCGCCCCGCATACAGCAGGAATTCGGCCAGATGCTGGCGCAATCCCTCCACCGAGACATAGGCCGGCCCGATGCCCAGTGCCTGCGCGGCGGGCTCGGAACTCTCGAACAGTTTGCGACGGCTCATCCACTCCTCCTTTGTGCAACGCGTGGTCTCCTTTCCTAGACGGGCGCATTGCCGCACCCCCGCCACACGTGTCGTGACTGTGGTCACGCTGTCCGATCAGAAACCGGTATTGAACTCCAGCTGGAACACGTCGATCGACAACGGCGGGCCCGACACTTCCTTGGCCGCCATCCACTTGCCGCTGATCCAGCTGCGGGCGTCCAGCGCATAGGCGCCGCCCACGTAGTAGCCGCGCGCATTGGTGCCGCCCAGGTGGAAGTTCGGATCGTTGTAGGCATCGGGCAGTGCATCGGCCTCGATCCGCTTGTAGCCCAGCAGGGCCTGCCACTGGCCCTTCTCCTTCAGCTCGGTGGCGCCGAAGGTGGCTTGCAGCATCCAGGCGGTGTCGCCGCTGCGGAAGGTGTCGATGCTGGCACTGCCACCGGCACCGTAGTTGTTGACGATGCCGTTGTTGGCCCGCGCGAACATGGCCTGCTTGTCATAGGCCAGGTTGCGGATGTAGTCCGCATCCAGGCGCATGCCGATGTCCTGCGCAAGCTGTGTATCCCAACGCAGGTTGAAGGTCGCCAGGCGGAAGGCGGAAGCCAGGCCCACATACTGCGGCGTGGGCGTGTTGGCCGGATCCAACGGGTTGCGGGCGATGTCGCGGATCAGCATCAGGGTGTTGCCCTTCTGCATGAACGCCGGTCGCGACCAGTCGGTATCACAACCGACCGCGCCGGCATACAGCGCGCACGGGGACGACAGACGACCGCTGATGTTCTTGAAATCGTAGTAGCCCAGTGCCGCGCGCAGGCTGTTGTCATCGTTGAAGCGCCAGTTCACCCCCACCTGCGCACCGGACAGCCACTTGTTCTCGTTGGGCGTCTTCACCCGGCTCTGGCTGGGCGCGCTGTCGGAGGTGTACTCCAAAGGCACCACCGCCAGGTTGCCGAACAGGCCGACGTCCTCGGCGAGGTCGTAGCTGAGATTGGCCGCCAGGCCGTCGAAGTTCAGATCGTTGGAGAACAGCGTGTCGCTGGTCCAGAACGGATTGCCGAAGCGTCCGCCGCGCACCGTCACCCAGTCGGCCGGGCTGTAGGCCAGCCATGCCTGGTCCAGCCACACGTCCTTCTTGCCCAGGCCACCGCCAAGCTGTTCGGTGGTGGACACCGGCCCGTTGCTGCTGCCGCTGGCCAGGCGCACGCCTGCGGTGGTGTGCTGGCCGATCGTCGCTTCGATGCCCAGCCGTGCGCGGATGCGCCACAGATTGCGGCGGTCCTGGCGGGTGTTGAGCAGCGGCGGCAGCTGCAGGTTGGTGTTGTTGTTGGTATCGAAGCCGTTGCCGGCGTTCACCGAGGCCCAGTTGGTCTCGATGTCGCTGTTGCGCTCGGAGTAGAAGCGCGATTCGCTGCGCACACGCATGTCACCGCTGACCTTGATGCGCTTGGTCCACTCGGCCACCTCGTTCGGCGCGGCCCAGCCCTCGGCTTTGGCCTGCGCCATCACGTCCTGGCGTACCTCATCACGGATGCCATCGCGCACGCTCTGCGGCACGTACGGCACACGTACGTCGCCGGCTTCCAGCGCCACGCCGCCGCTGCTGGCTGTGCTGACCGCGGTGCCGCGTTGCGCAGCCGCCGCTTCTGCTTCGGCCTGCACCAGCAGGGCCTGGCCGTCTTCGGGCTTGAGCGCGCCGCTGGTGATCAGCCCCTTGATCAACTTGACCATGGTGGTTTCGGCAGCCATCGCACCGGCCGGCGCGGCCAGGCTGAGCAGTACGGCGCAGCACAGCAACGCCCGTCGGGCCGGCCGTGGGCGGCGGGATGCGGTTCGAGCGCGGTCGTGGTCGTTCATCACGGTTCTCATCGGAAGAAGGGAAATCACGGAAGTCATCGGTCACGCGCCGGGACGGCGCCCCTGGATCAGCACGCGCGCGGGGAAATCCAGCGACGCCGGTGGCATCTGGTCGACCCTGCCGATCTGTCGCAGTGCTTCAAGCACGGCCACGTCGGCCTCTTCGTTGCCGCTGCCGCGCACCAGCTCGACCTTCTCCAGCCGGCCATCGGGCGCCAGCCAGACATTCACCTGCAGCTGGAACGCCAGGCGCTTGATCCGCGCATCGCGCGAAATCGCCTGCTGCATCAGATAGCCCAGGTAGCGGCCATAGCTGGCGTTGCCGGCACCACCGCGGCCAACGCCGGACGATCCACCGCCGCTGCCCGACTGGATGCCGAAGTTGTCACCACCGGCCTGTGCATCGGCGTCCATGGTCACCGGGTCGGTGTTGTCCGGCGTCGGCGTCGGTTCTTCGGCCGGCGTTGGCTGCTCCAGCGGCTCCGGCTCGGGCACGGTCTCTTCCGGCGGCGTCTCCGGCTCAGGCGGCTTTTCCGGTGGTGGTGGTGGAGGCGGCGGCGGTGGTGGCAACGCCAGCATCGGCGGCTGCACCACTGGCCGGCGGGTGCTGGCGGTGTCCTTGAACAGCAGCCACCACACGGCAACACCCAGTACCAGCAGCGCCGCCAGCACCAGCGCGATCGTCACCAGCAACTGGCGTCCACGCGTACCGGGCTCCTGCAGGGGTGGTCGATGACCGGCCATGCCTCAGCCCTGCGCCTTGCCGGTGACCAGGCCGACCTGGGCGAGCTCCAGCCGGCGCAGCAGATCCAGCACCTCGACCACGCGTGCGTACTGCACCTGCGCATCACCGCGCACGATCACCGGGAAATCCGGCGACGTTGCCCGTTCGGTGCGCAGGCGGTCCTCCAGCTCGGTCATCGTCACCGGGTAGGCATCCAGGAACACCTGGCCACTGGGGTCGATGGTGATCGCCTTGGTCTTGGGCTTCTCCAGTGCGGTGCTGTTGCTGGCCTTCGGCAGGTTGACCTCGATGCCGGGAATGGAGGCGTTGCTGGTCAGGATGAAGATCACCAACACCACCAGCAGCACGTCGACGAAGGGCGTCACGTTGATGCCCTTCTCGCGCTTCTTGATGCCGAACTTCGCCTTGTAGCCCATGGCCGGCCCCTCAGCCCTGGACCACGGCCGGGCCGCGCCCGTCCTGCTCTTCGGCCAGGCGGGCGGCGAACTCGTCGATGAACACCGCCATGTCGGCGCCGATCGCTTCGGCGCGTGCCCCCAGCCAGTTGTAGCCGAACAGCGCAGGAATCGCGACGCCCAGGCCGGCGGCGGTACACAGCAGCGCTGCCGCCATGCCCGGGGCCACCGAGTTGATGTCCACCGCACCGGCCATCGCCGCCACCACGAACACCAGCATGATGCCGATCACGGTGCCGAACAGACCGACATACGGTGCGCCCTCGATGGTGGTCGACAGCCAGTTCATGCGCCTCGCCATCGCTTCCTGTTCGCGCACCATCACCGCATCCATCGACGCGCGGATGGCGGCGATGGTGGCCGCGCTCAGGTAGCCGGAGTTGCCATCGCGCTGATGACGCTGCTGCATTTCATCGATGGCCACCTGGTAGATGCGCCACAGCGAGCCATCGTGCATCGCCGTCGGCACCTTGCCCTGCCGGTCCATCTCGGACAACGTGCGCAGCGGCACGCCGGAGAGCTTGCTGAAGCTCTCGGTGAACACCGCATTGGCCTTGCTCGTGCGGCCGAAATGACGGCTCTTGGCGATCATGATCGCCCAGGACAACAGCATCATCAGGCCGAGGATGGCGACCACCACCCAGGCATCGAACGGCATCGCCTTGAGGATGAAGGCGAAGTGGCTCTGCCCGGCCGACTGCTCGTCGGCGCCGTAGCTGATCAGGCGCGAATCGGCGCCCTGCGCGGTGGCATCGGCCAGCAGCAGCGCCGCCGGGCGTGCTACGCGTGAGATGCGCAGTTCATCCAGCGCGCCATCGAAGTTGGCCAGCGGTTGCGCCGCGCCCGGCGCATCGGCACCCACCACCGCTGCGGTGGTCAGTGCCGGCAGCTCACCACTGAGCTGGGCCACCACGCGACCGTTCAGATACAGCTGCAGCGACCCCTTCTCGGCGGTAAGCGCAACATGCGCCCACTGCCCTTCCGGAATCGGCTGCGCCGGCGTGCTGCGTTGACCGTTGAGCTGCACGAACGGCACCCGGTTGTCGATCCCCACCACCAGCTCGGCGCTGCCGTCGCGGCGCGCATAGATCGCCTGCGCGGTGGTCAGCGCGCCCGGTTTGATCCAGGCAGAAACGGTAAGCGGCGCACCCGCTTCCTGTGCCAGCGAAGCACTGGCCGGCAGCGCCAGTGGACCAGCGCCCAGCTGCACGCCACGCCCGATCACCGTGCTTTCCGCCGCAGGCACTACCGCACCGGCCGTGTTGCCGTAGGCCGTGGTATCACGCGCCGGCGCATTGGCTTCGGCAAAGTGGTAGACCAGCGTGTAGTCCGGATCGAACACCTGCTGGCCATTGCCGCTGGCCGGTGCCTTCGCATTGCCGTAGTACATCCAGATCGTCTGCGGCGCGCTGGCGGTCAGTGCCGGAACGTCCACCCAGACCAGGGCCAGGCCCAGGTTCGGGTCGAACTGCTCGATCTGATGGGCCAGCACCGTACGCCCGTCGGCAGAAACGAAACGCAGGTCGTTGCCACCCTCCTGGGTGCCATCAAAACCGAAGTTGCCGGTATGCAGGCGCAGCAGCAGCGGCGTACGCCCGGGGTTGCCGGTCAACCCCGCGCCCTGTGGGCCTGCGTCGACGGTGATCGGCTTGCGGTACTTCCATTCGGCCTGCCACCAGTTGGCATCGGCCGCGGCGGCGGGCAGCGCGATCAGCGCAGCCAACAGCAGCAACATTCGGGAAAGCAGACGGTCCATGCAAAAGGTCTCCGGAGAACGCATCTCAAGGGAAGGGTCAGTAGCTGGTGCTGATGTTGAAATGCAGCCGCGGGTCGTCCTTGCGCGTGACCGGGCCATCGGCGTAGGGCCAGGCGTAGTCCAGGCGCAGCTGCAGGTATTCGCCCAGGCGCAGCTGCGCGCCCAGCCCGACCGACGCCAGGTTGTACTTGTCGCGCTGTTCCGGCAGCGGCTGACGCAGGCGCAGGTAGGCCGCGTCGGCGAAGCTGTACAGCCGCAGGTCGGTACCGCTCCACAGCGACCACGCCGGGGTGCGCCATTCCAGGTTGGCCAGGCCACCGTAGTCGCCGACCGCTTCGGCCGACAGGTAGCCGCGCACGGTGTACATGCCGCCAGCGGCGAACTGTTCGGCCGAGACCAGCGGTGCATCGGTCGCCTGCAGCGAGCCACGCGCAGACCACTGCCAGTCGTTGCCGAAGGTGTGCGTGTTGGAGACATCGGCCTTGAACGCCACGAAACTCGGATCGGCCCAGTAGCGCTTCTGACCGAAATCGGTGGCGTTGCTGCCGTAACCGAACAGACGCCGGGTTCCCGCCACCAGCTGCGTGTTGATGCTCAGCTGATCGTGCTCGCCCTGGCGCACGCCGACGAAGGCCAGCGTGACCGGTGCGTACTTCAAGGGCGTCTTCAGGCTGTCCTTGCCCATCTGCGTGTCTTCTTCGGTGTCCTTGAAGTCCACGCCGAGGCTGAGCTGGCGCCACCAAGCGCTGCTGCCCGGCAGGCGGTAGTTGAGCTTGAGACCAATGGAATGACCGTTGCCGATCACGTTGGTGCCGGTGCCCGTGCCTGCGCCGCCTTGTCCGCCGGCATTGAGTACGCGGCTGTCGGACTTGTAGCCCGATGCTTCCAGGCTCCACGGCGTTCCCTCGAAGGGGACCGTGTAGGACGCGGAGAACACCTTTGCCTGGTCGGTGTCTTCCGGCGCGACGAACACGCCGATGCTCGCACTGTGGCCGCGCCGCCACAGGTTGTCGTGGGCCAGCGATGCACTCAGGCGCAGCTTCTCGGTATCGGCGCTGTGGTCGTTGCTGAGCGCGGCACTGGCACGCCAAGGGGACTTCTCTTCCACCTGCAGGTCCACATCCATGGTGCCCGGCACCTGGCCTTCGCGCACCAATGGCATCACCTGACGGCGGCCCCCTTCGTTCAGCGCCGTCAGTTCCTTCTGTGCCTGGTCGAAGTCGGGCACGCGCCCTTCAGCCAACGACGGCACCCGCTCACGGATGCGCTCGGGCGAGTCATGGCGGGCACCGACCACGCGCAGCTGGCCAATGGGCGTCTGCTGCACCTTCAGCAGCACCACGCCCGCGTTGACCTGCTGCTCGGGCAGCTCCACATAGACCGATTGGTAGCCGGCCTGCTGGTACAGCGCGTTGACTGCGTCCCGCGCCTTCTCGACATCGGCGAGCGTTTTGCCGGGGCCGAGGAACGGTTCGACCGCGCGTTCGATCTGGCGCGCATCGAGCACGGTGTTGCCGCGCACGATGTACTCGTTGATGTTCACCGTGGGCGCTGGCGCAGCGTCCTGCGCGAACGCCGGAGACGGCAGCGACGCCAGGGCCAGCAGCAAGGGATGCAGGCGCAGCGGAAGGCGAACGGCACGGCACGGAACGGGAGTCA
The DNA here is from genome assembly GCF_058783335.1 of Stenotrophomonas sp. FW305-C-20-S1. Lineage (NCBI taxonomy): Bacteria > Pseudomonadati > Pseudomonadota > Gammaproteobacteria > Lysobacterales > Lysobacteraceae > Stenotrophomonas > Stenotrophomonas sp. FW305-C-20-S1. The sequence continues at coordinate 305,929 of NZ_JBYTEK010000001.1, forward strand.
TCGAAGGCATCGCGTCGTATCGAAGGGAATGGCCAGGGAGCGGCGCGTGGGTCTACCAACAGGACGTGCAGGCCGCGTCAAAACCGCCAACAGTTTTGTGACAGCACTGTCATCTGCTGACGATGCTGAAACAGGCGCAGGCGGACACTTCGCCTGGCACACGTCTTCATTGCAAAGCGCTTGCTGCCTCGGGAGATTCAGGATGCACGCCACTCTGCTTACGCCAAGCCGCCCCGCACTCTGCCTGACGTTGGTTCTGGCTCTGGCTTCGCCCTGGGCGCGGGCCGACCAGGCTGCCAAACATGCAGATGCAGCGCCATGCATCGAAGTACAGGTCAATGGCGAGCGCATCCCCGCCTGGGACTGCCTGCAACGCAAGCTGGCGCCGGCAGAGAACAACGCCCTCCATCCCAATCTTCCCGAGGCCGAACGCTTGATGCGCAAGCCCGGCAACCAGTTGCTGCAATACAACCTGGAAGGCACGCGGCAGCGCATGGGCGATGCGTTCGGGCGTTCGGTGATGCCACAGCGCCCAGCGCGCTGAGCCGTGTTCAGTGCCGCCCCAGCGCGGCGGGGACGATGCCATCGGTGGGCATGGGCGGCAGTTCGGGCACGGGCAGCGAGCGCGGCTGGCCTGCCTGTTGCAGTTCAACCGCCTTCGCGCTGATTGCTGCCAGTACCGTGGATGGGCCGAGACGTTGGCCCGGTGCATAGGCCTGGGCAGGCGCACCATCCACCGACAGCAGCGCCAGCGGCGCCTGCTGCCCGGCCATTACGCCCAGCACGGTCACGTCGGTCTGCACCGCGCCGGGCGAGAGCAGCCGCACCAGCGGTGCGCTCGCAGCGTCGTCGAAGGCCGGGGCAGCGGGTACGGCGACCTGCACTGTGGCGGCGGCAGCGCGAGCCGGCGCCATGAACAGGGCCATGCCCCAGTATCCCGCCACGGTCAGCAGCAGCATGGCCGCCAGCAGGGTCAACGTGCGATTGCGATCCCAACGCCTGCCGTCCATGTTCCGCACCTTCGCCAGGTTCCTGTGCGGCCACGCTAGCAGCTGACGCTGACGCTTTTGTTTCATCATCCGCGCCTACGCTGGCAGGTATCGGCAAGGACGGGAAGCGATGTGCGATGCAAGGCAGACCACGCGGTTTCACCCTGATCGAACTGATGGTGGTGCTGGTCATCATCGGCATCTGCACGGCGGGTATCGGCCTCGGCCTGGGCAGCCTGCTCGACCCTGCGCGGCAGCTGCGCCAGGAATCGGAACGGCTGGCGCAGCGCCTGCAGGTCGCTCGCGATGAAGCACGCATCGATGGTCGGCCGATCCGCTGGCAAGCCACTGCGGAGGGTTACCGTTTCAGCCGCCGCGACAGCCAGGGCTGGGTCGAGCTGCGGCGCGACGACCTGCTGCGGCCCCAGCAGTGGCAGACCCGTGGCATCACCGTGCAACCCACGGCTGCCATCGAGCTGAGCCCCGAATGGATTGGTGTGCCGTGGGAGCTGGCGTTGTCGCTGGACGGGCGTCGACTGCGTCTTCGTGATGATGGCAGCGGACAATTGCAGGTCCTGCAGTGAAACGGCAGCAACACGGATTCACGTTGATCGAGGTGCTGATCGCGTTGGCCATCGTGGCCATCGCATTGGCGGCGGTGATGCGCTCGGTGGCGGTGGCGACCGATGACCAGTCGCGTCTGCGTGACCGTCGGCTGGCACTGCTGTGTGCGCAGGACCGCTGGCAGGAGCTGCGTCTGTCCGCACAGCCTCCCGGCGATGCGCGCCTGCTGTGCCTGCAGGGGCGCACCCGCTTCCTGGTGCAGCAGCACCTGGGCAGTGGCGCCGACGGGCAACCGCAACTGGAGCTGAGCGTGGTGGCCGAAGATGCACCGGAACAATCGCTGACGCGCCTGCAGTTGCCGTGGACGCCGGCGCCATGAAACGCGCGGCGGGCGGCTTCACCCTGATCGAAGTGATGATCGCCATCACCATCATGGGCGTGCTGGCGGTGATCTGCTGGCGCGCACTGGACAGCGTGGCCAACACTGACCAGCGCCTGCGCCAGGCCGATGCCGAGACCAGCACGGCGATGCGGGTGCTGCAGCAGTTCCAGCGCGATATCGAGATGCGCGCTGACGATGCGCTGATGAACGGCGCGGTGCGGCCGGCCGATCAACCCGCACGGCTGCTGCCGCCGTCGTTGACCAGTGAGCGCCACCCCGATGGTGGCTTCACGCTGGAGATCACCCGCAGCGTCGGCAGTGATGGGCTGCAGTGGCAGCGCGTTCGCTGGTGGCGGCAAGGCAGCACGTTGTGGCGCGCCAGCGGTACGCCGTCCGATCACTATCCGCTGCCGGCGCCCGAGCCGACGCGCGGGTTGCTGGTGGCCCGTGATGTGCAGCGCTTTGAGGTGCGGGCATGGCAGCCCGGGGTGGGTTGGGCGATGCTGCCCAGCCAAGGGGAGGTTTTGCCGGCGACCGGTCTGGAGTTGCGGTTGGGGTTGCGTGATGGACGCGGGCCGTTGAGTTATCGGCGGGTGTTGGCGCTCTGACGCGCATCCACGCATGGCGTGGATCTACTGAGAGGCATCCACGCATGGCGTGGATCTACCGGACGACATCCACGCGTGGCGTGGATCTACTGAGAGGCGTCCACGCATGGCGCGGATCTACCGCCCTCCTGCCGCCGGGCGCTGTCCCGCGCCCAGCAGCCCCCTGTCGGTGGTCCTCCCCGCCCCCCCCCCCCCCCCCCCCCCCCCCCCCCCCCCCCCCCCCCCCCCCCCCCCGGCGCCGTGTCGGTGGTCCTCACCGCTGATGGCTGCTCCCTGCCCTCGGTGCCGTCCTGGCTGGGGCCGCCACCGTTCCCTGGCAGCTGGCCCGATCCTGTGTTCTGCGCGTGGTGGGTGCGGACCTTGGCCCGCACCGTTCCTCCATCCACGCAAGGCGTGGATCTACTGCACCTGCTGCTTGCCCGCGTCTGCGCGCGCCTGCGGGAACTGGAAGGCGCTGTTGACGTCGTAGCCCGTGGCGGCGGCCGTGTTTCCGCGCGTTGGCGGATCGATACTGCTGCTGGCATTGCCGAAGCCCAGGATCTGCACGCTGATCACCGACGGCTGGTTGCGCCGCGCATCGTCCTGGCTCTTGCGCATCACGTCCTGTGCGGCCTGGCTGGCGCTGTTGGCCGCAGCGCTTGCCGACGCCAGCGCGTTGACGTTCACCGAGGCCAGTACCGGCAGGCCCTTGCTGTCGCCCTGCACCTGGATATTGGCGGCGTTGAGCACCTGCAGTGCCGCCAGGTTGATGTTGCCCGACACGCGGATACCCGCCTCGCCGGCATCAATGGTGCCCAGCGGCGCGATCAGGTCGACATCGCCCGGCGCCACTTCGGCGATCGGGTTCAACGTTGCGATGCCGGCGCCGCTGGCCGGTGCCTGCGGCGACAGGATCACGTTGCCCCAGGTGTCGTAGACCCGACGCGGCGGGGTGTACAGCAGCGTGGTCTGCGAGCCACGGCCGGCGTTGATGTCGCCCTGCTCGGACCACGCCAGGATGTCACCACCAAAGGTGGTCATCACCCGCGACAGGCCCAGCAGCACGCTGTCCTGGCTGAACAGACGGATGTCGCCTTGGCCCTGGGTGACCAGGCCCGCGCTGGCCGGAGGTACCACGCCCTGCACGCCCACCACGATCTGCCCGCCTGGCGCCATCAGCTCGATGTTGCCACCCGCTTCGGTGCGCACACCGGAGCCGCCATACATCACGATATCGCCAGTACGGTTGATCGTTGCGCCATTGGCATCCTTGTCCGGCATCAGCGTGGCGATCGCTTCGCGCCCGCGCAGGTAGGAGCCGAAGCGCGGCCCTTCTGCATTGGTGTACTCACGACCACCTTCGCGCAGTTCAGCGTAGTAGACCTGGCGCAGGAAGATGCGCTGCTGCTCCTTCGGCAATGCGTCGAACACGGCCAGTGCATCCAAGCCTTCGCTGGATGTACCGAAGCGCTGCTGCAGCCACTGCTTCAGTTCCTTGTCATAGATCTTCACCGCCTTGCCGGGCTGCGAAGCCAGCGATTGCGCCGGGTCGGCGAGCGCGGCCGGATCCAGATAGCGTGCGCGCAGTGCATCGAAATCAAGATGCTGGTTGCCTGCGGTCACCGCAATGCTCGCACCCGGCCGGGTGTCACCCTGCACGATACCGCCGAGGCTGACGATGCTTCCCGCCTCTTCCTGGCGCAGCTGGCGGCCGGCGCTGACCTCGACATTGCCGGGGCCGGCCACCGTCAGATTGCTGCGGATGATGTCGCGACCCGCGTCGATCCCGCTGATATCGGTACTGCTGGTGTTGAGCGCGGTAACGTTTGCATTGATGACATCGCGACCGGCGCGCAGCTGTACTGCCGAGCCTGCTTCGTACCAGTCGAACACGGTGCGCCCGTTGTTCCCCGTATCGCGCGACAACTGCCGCCTGCTGCCGCTGCCCAGCCCGATGATGTCGCCGGCCACGGCATAGAATCTGCTGGCTACAGTTGGGGTAGTTGGTAGCAGCGCGCCGAGCGCTGTATTGGGACCGAACGCGAAATACGGCAGCACGGCCTCAGGGTCGGCCCTGCCCCCGTCCACGGATACGTTGCTGCGCACGGTTCCGGCATTTCCCGGCCCCCGCGCGATGAAGCCAGGATCGAACGGGCCCGGAACGCGGGCATCACTGCTGGAGCGCACAATCTGGGTGGCCTGTTCGGCAGCCAGGATGGATCCTCCTGCCAGCACCTCCAGTCGACCCGACGCCGAGGGCGCCAGCAGGATGACATCCTGGGCACCGAGGGTGGCGCCGCTCGCCCGCAGACTGGCGAGATTGATGTTGCCGGAGGCCGCCAAGGCGCTGAACCGGGACGGATACAACCAGTAGTTGAGGATGACGTCACCATCGCTGGGGCTGATGTCTATCACCTCCCTGCCCTGGTTGCTTCCGCTGGCATGCTGCGTGCCGACCAGGCCCGGCGAAAGGTTCCCGCCTGCCGAGAACAGGTCCAGTGCGGTGCGTTGTGTCCACAGCGAGAACCAGCTCGAGCCCGACGCGTGGCTGCCATCGTCCAGCAGGATATCGTTGAAATTGGCCACCGGCACCCGCCCGGGGTCGGCCGCACTTCCCAGCACCACATCGCCGCGCGCCTGCACCAGTGCGGTGGAATCACCCAGGATGAGCACCGGCCCCGCCATCGCCACCGGGGCGTCGGCCACGAACGGATTCTTCAGCCCCAACGTTCCGTAGCTGCTCTGTATCGCACTGACACTACCAATGCGCGCCGCCTGCAGCAGTGTGCTGCCGCGTAGATTGGTCACGGCGCCATTGAGATCCAGATCCTGCAGGAAACCTTCGGGCTGCTGCGCGCTCGCGCGCAGGCCGGGGTTGAGCGCTCCACCGCTTCGCAGCGTCAGGTCGCCGCCCCCCGTCAGATGCAGCTCACCGTCGCTGACGCGTCCGGTCGACCCAACCGCAGCGACGATCGCGCTGGAATGGGGCGCCGTCAACAAGCCCAGGGCATTGCCCATCGGCGAGATCACGCCCGAGTGGCGGCCGGCTTCCAAGGACAGATTGCCCCCACCCAACGTGCCGAAGCCGGTGAAGCCGACCATGCGGGGCGTCGCGTCCAGTTCGGCGCCGACGGTGCTGTAGGTGCCGAAGTTGATCCACCAGCTGGTTGCTGTGGTCTGCACACCTTCCGTCGTGCCCGAACCCTGCCGCCACAGCCAGCTTCCCACCGCGGCACTGGAATGCCCGGCCTGGTCACGTTGCGCCGTGCCCGATTCGGAGCGGCCGGTCCAGACATCGCCGATGATGTCCCGCCCCGCTTCAACACGCAGATTGCCGCCCTGGTCCGGGTACCACGCCTGGTAGCCGGCGATGGCCGCGTCATAGGATCCGGAGGCCTGCGTCGCGCCGAGCAGCGCGGTGTTCATCGGTTTCGGCGCACGTGCCGCGTTGAAGCGCGCGTCGTTGCCATCGCCCAACAACGTCGGCGCACCTGCGGTGTACACGCCGAAGCCGGACTTCATGCGAACGTCCTGCGCGGCCAGCAGTGCCAGATCACCCTTGCCGGTACGCAGCACGCTCCAGGCCGGTGCCCCCAGCCGCTTGCCATAGGTCGTGACTTCCGTCAGCGTGCCGCCGCCATAGCAGTAGCCCATTGCCGCGCAGATCTCTTCCTCCGACATGCCCATCTCGGCACCCAGTTCCGAAGCCGGGCGGCCGACCCAGGATTCATCGCCCCACCATGCCAGCGAGCCTTCCTTGTCCACCAGTCGCGGGGCGGGGCCGCAATTGGGTCCGGACTCACAGACTTCGTTCTCGGTCAAACCCAGCTCCCGGGCCAGATCAGCCACGGGCTTCCCGACCCACGATTCGTCACCCCACAGATTCAGCGAGCCGTCCAGGGTGATCACGCGATCACCCTTCCATTCCGTCGTCGTGGTGACAGTGCCGATGGTGCTGTAGTGGCTGTCGGCCAGCACGATGCTGCCGTCGCTACCCCAACGGCGGGTCCGCGGATCGGCAGCCGCCGTATCCGCACCGGCCACCGCGGTCAGATCCCACGAGGTGGTGCCGTCGGGCAGCATCGCCGCCAGCGCCCAGTTGCGCCCCTGGCGCCCGCTGGCATCGGCCGTTCGCAGCTTCACCGGCGCATCGCCGGCCAGCTCCACCTTGGTCATCGACGGGATGATCGCACCGGCATGCAGGTCCAGTGCGCCGGAGAGCTTCATTGCCATGGGCAGGGCGACACCGGCCGGCCACACCTGTGCGGCCACCGGCGCCGGCGTGCGCAGGCGGAAGCCGGCACCCAGGCGCGCACCCGCCTGCAACGTCAATGCCTGGGCCAGCACGGTTCCAGCCGCAACCACCTCGCCACCCGCCGTCGTCACTGCTGCGCCCAGCACGGTACCGGCCGGCAGCAGCAACGGTCCCGACAGCCGCATCTCCGTAGGCAGCACGGTTCCGGCCGGCAGGGTCACGGCCTCGAAGGGCAGTGCATAGTTCAGCGTGGCGCCAGCACGGAATTCGGTGCCGCGCTGCAGCTGGACACCTTCGCCGGGCACGATCAGGTCGCCGCCGAACGCGGTGTTGGGCGCACCGCTACTGCGCCCTTCCAGCAGCACCCAGCCGTCCTCATCGGGATTGGCGGGCGGCGACGCGAAGCCGTCGTTGATGCTGCCATAGACATTGATATCGCCCTCGGCACGCAGCACCAGCGCGGCCGATTCACCGAAGCCGCGGCGCGCAGGATCGAGCCGGTTCGACTGCGGTCCGTAGCGATAGCCGGACAGATCGATATCGCCGGCCACGACCAGATCGCCACGCGGGTTGTCACTGCTGGTCCGCGCCACGATCTGCACGCCGGGGCGCAGGCGGTAGCTGCCCAAGGCGGCAGTGCGCTGCTGCAATCCCGTATTGACCAGCGCGGCGTTCATCCACTGGCTGTTGTCCGGGTCCACCACCGTATCCAGCCATTGCTGGTTGATCACCTGCGGACGATGGCCATGCACATCCGGAGCGCTGGCCAGCGGCGCCGAATCATAGCTGCGGAAGGCGTTGACCTGGACGTCGGCGGCACCGGCGATGCGGATGCCGCTGGCCACGTTGATCGCGGCGTCGTTGCTGCCCACGCGTGGCACGTTGAGCTTGACGCTGCCGCGTGCGTGGCCATCATTCTGGCCGGGGCCGCTCCCCGCGGCCACCGACGTGCCGGCGCGCAGGTCCATCGAAGAGGCAACGCCCAGCTGCACGCTGCCATTGGCCGAGGTCAGTTCGATCATGGCCCGGTTCGGGCTGTCGATGATCTTGCCGTAGCTGTCCACGCGCAAGGCGCTGCCATGCGCGTCCAATGTGCCATCGATACGCAGCACATCACGGGCCGACAGGCGGATGCTGCCGACCTGTTCGCCACTGGCATCAATGCGGCCATTGACGAGCAGGCTGCCACCATCGACGCTGATATCAACGTTGCGTGCCTTCACTTCATCGCCGATCACCAGGTCGCCTACGCTCAACTGGAACGTCCGGCCACCGGTAATGCCACCGGCGGTAAGCCGGGTGTTCAGGCCGGAGAAGTCCTGCAACTGGCGGGCACGCACTACCAGCTCGCCGCCGTCGTAGGGCACTTCGGAGCCACCGGCGTCGTAGCGGCCGCTGGCTCCGCCAAGCAACGTGCCTGCCAGATCCACACGGCCGCCCTGCGCGCCCAGCGCAGCGACCGTCAAGCGGCCGCCGCGGTTGTTGCGGGCGGAAAGATCGATGCGCGACGCCGCGTCGGCAACGATGTCACCGTCACGGCTCGACAGCGCTACGTCGCCGCCCCAACTGTACTTGTCCACGTCGAACAGGCTGACCTTCCGCCCCGCCATGTCCAGCACTGCATTGCTGCCAAGCGCCACGCCCTGGCGGGCATTGGCTTCGAACCGGCCGGACGCCAGCGCCACCCCGCTGTCGATCACAACGCGTTCGGCCGTGATGGACAACTCCGCACCCAACGCATCGCTGCCCGCGGTTGCCGCAGCACCGCGCAACTGCACCGTACCGCCATTGCGGATTGCCAGCTGCGCGCCCGCACTGCCGGTCAGCAGCGGGGTAACGATATCCAGCGCGCCGCCGCTGAACTGCCAGCCGCTGCCTGCCGCGTAATCGCCCTGCCGCTGGAAGACATCCAGACTGCCCTTGCCGGAGAACAACATGCGATCCGATGCTGCCAGGGTAACGCCGGCGAAGCCGAGCACCTGGCGATCCGCGGCCACCGACGAACTGGGCCGGGTAAAGGGCGCACGGCCCAGCTCCAGCGCCCTTGCATTGATTTCCAGCTGCCCTTGGCCAAGCCGGCCCACCATCGCCTCGCCGGCCGGCTGGGTCTGCTCACCGCCGGGCAACGTGGTGCCGGCCAGCGTACCGTCCCAGACCAGCGTATCGGCGAAGATGCGTGCGCGATCGGTAGCGGTGCCGTAACCGTGAATGGCCGGTGCGCCCAGCACCAGGCTGCGCAGGCTGCTGCGTCCGGTTGCGCCCTCACGGGTGTCCAGGTCCACGCTGCCGAAGACATTGATGGCATCGCGCGCGGTCAGGCTGAGGGCCTCCAGCGCCGGCGCGCCGGTGGCGGTGTTTCCGCGCAGCAATCGCTGCAACACCTCCTGGTTCATGGTCATGCCGACCGGCAGGCCGCCGGCCGCCGATGCCGCCGCAATGGCTTCGGCGCTGCCGAGGTTGAGTGCCGACATGCCCAGGCCGAGCTGGCGCGTGCCGTAGCTCACCGCGTCGCCAATGTTCAGGGCGCCGTCGGTGACCACGTTGATGCTGCCTGCCGACAGCAACCGGGTCTGGCCGCTGCAGTCCAACGCGCATCCGCCGATGTCGATCGCCACCGGACCTGCAGCGCCTCCGCCCTGTGCACTGAGCGCCGTCAGGCGCTGGTTGGACACGGCAAGCAGGCCGCCCGACACCAGGTAGGGCGCCGTGGGCTGCGCAACACGCGACGAATCGGCCCCGGTCAAGGTGTCGATCGCAGCGCCCTGCTCGATCAGGATCCCCTTGCCTCCGAAGGCGGCCGACAGCAGCACTTCCTGCGCCGTCAGGGTGACGCCGTTGCGCACCACGATGTGCTGCGCGCTGCCTTCCAGCGAATAGGTCGTCGCGTCACGTCGCAGCACGCCGCCAATCAGCATCGTTTCCGGGCGGAACGCATTGAGCGCGGAGTCGAAGATGGTTGCACCGCTGCCGCTGCCGGCGCTGTCGCCTTCGGTGGCGATCTCCAGCACCGCGCCATTGGAGGTGCGCAGGTTGACCGAAAGCGTGCCACCGCGCCCGTCATTGCTGCCGGCGTTGAAATGGGACAGGCCCTGGAAGATCGCGGCCGGCACGGCCGAACGTCCTGCGCCGTCGCCCAACACCAGGTTGAGGTTGCCGGCGTCGGTCGGCCGCCAGCGCAGCGCTTCGCCACGCCGCTCGGCCACGCCCTGCACGAACGCGCTGTAGGAGGTCTCGTTGTAGCTGGCATGGCGGCGCACCACCTCCGCCGGCGTCAGCACCAGATCGGTGAGCAGCGGTGAGACACCACCGCCCAGGCTCTGCGCCTGGTGTCCACTGACGCGCCAGGAGCCAGTGCCGGTCGCCACTGGCTGGCGGCTGCCGACGGCGCCTTCGGCGCCAACTTCGACGCGGAATGCGCCCTTCTGCAGGGCGTAGCTGGCCGGCAGCAACGTGTAGGTTCCCGCCGGAAGGCCGGGAACGCCGGCGGTTATGACGATCTGTTGGCCAACGCGCGGATCGGCACTGCCGTCAGCGGTGCCCAGCGGCGCCTGCGTGACCGAGTGTCCCGGCATGATCGCGTAGACCGCATTGTCACTGCCGCTGAAGCGGTAGCGCGGGTTCGCATCCGCCAGCGCATGCCGCAGGATGTCCACCGAGCCACCGCGCCCTGCCACGAACGCGGCACCGGACAGCTCGCCTCCGCCGGACACATCCAGCACGCTGCCCGCCGCGCCACTGAAGGCATTGGCCACGATGTCGATACCGATCGGGATGCTGATCGAGCCGGGGCCCAGTACATCGAAGTCGGCGCCGTTGCGGCGCCAGCTCACACCGTCCACGGTGCCGCCAAAGGGCAGCACCAGCCCGGCGCCACTGATGGAGGTCACGCTGCCGGCAAGCAGATCGACACGGCTGGCACGATTCGAATTGAACTCGTTGCCGCCCAGCTGCACGCGGCCCCACGGCGCCTGCACCGTGCCGCCCTGCACCACCGTTGCCGCCACCAGCTCCAAACTGCCGAACGCAGAATCCGGTGCCGGCTGCGCGCCGCCCGCAATGCCATGGATGCGCAGCACGGCGTCGGGGTTCTGCCAGGACGGCACCCCCGAAGGACCGATGTCGGGAACGCCGGCCACGATGCGTCCCTGGGCCCTGGCCGCAGGGAACAGGCGTGCGGCGCTGATATCGATCGAACCCGGGCTTGCCAGCGTGGAGATTCGTGAAGTGCTGGCGACTGGCGCCAGCATGCGGATGTCGCCGCTGCTGCGCAGCCCGACCTGATCAAAGCCGGCCAGCCAGGTGACGTCGCGCAGGTCGATCAGATCGGCGTCCACCTCCAGGCGATGCTGCCGGCCGGTATCGAACGGTGCCTCCAGCGGGCGTAGCGTGCCTTCCCCGGCCGGCTGCCACCAGCGCCCCTGCGCAAGGCGGACATACGGCGCGGCCAGTTGCAGGCGGCTGCCCGCGCTGTTGCCCGGGACGAAGCCGAGGTAACGCTCGTTCACGCCCTGCAGGCGCAGGCTCTGGTCCATGCGCAGAGTGACATCTCCCTGGGCGCGGATATCGCCGAACAGGGTCAGATGATCGAAACCACCGGCCTCGACCTGCTCCACCGACAGTGCCGCATGGCCGTATTCAAGGCGTGCAGGCAGGCTCGCCGTCTGCGCGGCGTGCTGGGTCAGCGAGATCACCCGCGGCGCCAGCACCTCCTTACCGTCTGCCGTTCTGCCGTAGGTGCCGCCACCGAAGGCAACACCAAGGGTGCCACCGCGCGCACCGTCGCCGCCCGCCGCTGCATCCAGTTCGCCGTGCAGGTACAGGGCATTGCCCGCACGCAGCACGATGCTGCCGCCATCGCTGTCGACCCGGGTACGCCCGCTGCCATCGATATCGAGCAGCGCCGAAGCACCGGACGCATCCAGCCGTGCACCGCGCTCCACCACCACGAAGGTATCGGGCGGCAGGTGGCGCACGTTGTCCTGGTCTTCCCAGTCCAGCGCCCCCCCGATCTCGATGGTTCCGCCCTTGCGCACCTGCCCGCGCAACGTCCTGCGCGCGTCGGGCAGGGAAACGGTGTCGCCACTCACGTCAAGCAGTGCGCCATCGGCGATCGTCCACTGGCGCTCGCGGCGTGCATCGCCGCGTACGCCCGACGGATCGAATGCCTCGTCCAGGCGGATGCGCCCGCCGGCCGCCTTCAGACTACCGGCCACAGTCAGGTTGCCGGCGCTGAACAGTTCGATCGACTGGCCCGGGTCGACCTCGATCCTGGCCCCCTTGCCAACGCGCAGGTCGGCCGTGGACAACAGATGCCCGGCGCGCAGTGTCAGGCTGGCGCCGCCACGCTGCGACACGCGTCCGCTGGCTGGATCGGCCTCATACAACGATGGCGTCCAGGCCTGAATGCCCTGCTCGCGGGCCAGTGCCTGCTGTGCGCCCTCGGCCAGGCGCAGCGCCGGTCGTTCCACCTGCAGCTGGGTACCTTCTTCAACCGTCAAGCCGTTGTGACCGGCGATGTCATAGCCGGCAAAGCCACTCTTGAACAGCGCTTCCTGCAAGTGCAGCGACGCCGCCGATGCGTCCGTGCCAGGCGCGCCGATGGCCACCGCACCGCCTGTTGCCAAAGTGAAGTTGCCGCTGCCATTGCCGAGCGCGCTGAAGCGAGCGTCCTTGCCGATACGCAGCCGGCCACTGCCGTCGGTGGCGACCTCGGTGCTGGCCGCGAGCAGGCTGACACTGCCCCCCTTGCCCACGCGCCCCTTGCCATTGGCATCGATGACACCACCGGCATCCACCGAAATCCGTGCACCCTCGCCCACGTTGATGTCGTGGCTGCCGTTGAAGCGCAGCTGTCCACCGTCGATCCACGCCTGTGCGGGACCGCCTTCCGGCGAGGCAAGCGCATTGCTCCAGCCGCCGCCAAGATCGATCCGCGCGCCCGCCGCAACATCGAGCGCGCCGCGTCCGGAGGACAGCAGGGCCGTCGGCCTGCCGAGCACCAGAAGCAGGTTGCCGGCCTCCACCTGGCCGCCGGCAATCTGCACCGTTCCGCCGAGGCTGACGCGGCTTGCGGCAAGGCCAAGCCGGCCGCCCTCCTGCAACCTGAGCGTGCCGTCCAGATCGATGCGGCCGGCCGAAGCGAGGTCCACCTGCCCCCAACGCTGGGCGCTCAGGACCTCACTGTCCAACCACACGGTATTGCGCTGTGCTTCCCCGACCGGCGCCTGCAGCGTCCACGGCCGGGTGTCGGCCTGGAGCTCTCCGATGCGGACCTGCGAATCGAACACTGCACTGCGCCCGGTGTTGTCGAAACGCCCAAGCCAAAGCTGGGCGTTGCGGGCCGCCGCCGTCTGCGCCTGCGCGTACCCGTCCTGTCCCTGGTCTGGGCGGCGCGTCTGCTGCACGCCCTGGAAGGCCACCGTATCCACCTGGCCCTGCAGGACGGCCGTGGGCGCCGAGATCAACAGGCGGCCGGCGTCGCGTCCCACGGTGTAGCCATTGTCGAAGCGCTGGCCAGGGGCAACCAGTGGATTGCGGAAGGATTCGGTGACCCCCCAACGCTCCTGCTTCAGTTCGTAGCCCTGGTACAGACCGTCGTACAGCATCTCCGCCGGCGCATCGTCAAGCCGGTACAACTGGCCATCGCGCCCACGCAGCCAGCTCTGCTGGACCACGCCGGACTGCACATCCAGGCTGCCACCGGCCAGATTGATGCGCGAACCGGCGTGGCTGACCACTTCCCTGCCTGCCAGCTGGACGGTGCCGCCCTGCGCCGCCCATTCGCTGATCGAATGCCCCTGATTGTCCAGGTAGCCACCCACTTCCAGCAGGCCGCCGCCGGCATACCAGCGCGTACCTTCATAGCCACCGGTACCGGCGCCAACTTCGATCAACTGGCGGCGGTCGATCCACACCTCGCTGCTGATCAGCTTGCCGCTGTCACGGTTGTCCGGCGAATCGCGCAGCTCGTTGCCCTGCACCTTCACCTTGACGTTGTTGCTCTCCATCGCCACCTGCACGCCCACCGCACCGGAGACGTCCACGCGCGCGCCATCATCCAGGTAGCTGCGCCGGCTGGCGTCGGCGATCACCTGGCCGCCGGTGGCCACCGCCAGCGAGCCGGCCTGGAAGTTCACATCGCCGCCGGAGACGACTTCGATGCGTGATTGCTCCCGGCGGTCCTGCAGCCGCGAGAGATTGTCGAAGGTGCCACTGTTGCTGGCGCCACGAAGCTTGTCCTGCTCGGCCGATTCCCTGATGAGGGCGTCGCGCTGGCTGTCAAGCGCGGTGGTCTTGCCATCATCTTCGATCAGCACCGCCGTCGTCGAACCCGTGGCCAGGGTCACGCTGCCCTTGCTGTCTGAGGACGAACTCAGCAGATGCACGGTGCCGCGCTGGTTCAACGTCGTTGTGGCCACAGCCACGCCGGCCTGTTCGACCGTGCGACCGGCAAGAGTGACGTCGCCCTCGCGCGCTTGGATCAGACCGCTGTTGCGAACGCTGCCGGCCGTGCTGTCGGTGGCGAAGCGCGGCGCGATCTCATTGCCCCGCGTGGTCGAAGCCGTGTTCTGCGCCGTACCCGCGCCACGGCGGATCACGAAGCTGTCGCCGGCCGCCAGCTGGGTCTGGCCCCTCCGGGTTTCGATCTGGCCCGCATTCTCCACGCTGTGGCCGGCCAGCAGCACATAGCCACCGCCGCGCGTTGCGCTGGTGGGCTCATGCGTGGTGATGCGCGCACCACGTTCAACCATGATCTTGCCCACCGCATCGGTCAGGGCGGACGTGTTCGCATCAACGCTGTACAGACCGTTGTCACGGAACTGCGCGTCGCTGATACGTGCTGCAGCGGCCACCAGGTTGCGGACGTTGACCTGGCTGTTGTTGCCGAACACCACGCCATTGCGGTTGGCAACGAACACCGTGCCATTGGCCTTCAGCTGGCCGAGAATCTGACTGGGCCTTGCGGCCGGATCATTGACCCGGTTCAACACGGCCCAGTCAGCGTTCTGCAGGAAATTCAGCGTGGTGTTGCCACCGATGTTGAAGGTTTCCCAGTTCAGGATCGCGTGGTCGGCGGTCTGCTCGATGCTGACCTGCACCCGGCCGTCGGCGCCCAGCGACTGGGTCGCTTCGCGGGCATTGATCCAGCCACGGGTCAGCGGATTCTCGTCCACCTTCAGGCCATCCTTGCCCAGCCCATCGGCCACCACGAAGCCCGCCTCGCGTCGCGCCTGCCTGGCCTGCTCCTGCATGCGCTGTTGCAATGCGATGGCCTGCGCGGCCGTGCCGAGGTTGTCGATCGACTGCTGCAGCTTCTGTCGCGCCGCATCCTGCTGTTGTGCAGGCAGCTGGAACTGGATCGGCGCGCCATTGGGCATACGGCCACTCTGCGCTGCCGCACCTTGGGCGGCGCCGCGGTCGGCGAACCAGCCGGGGCTGAAGGCCTGCTGCGCCTGGCTGGCAGGAGCGACCACGCTGCCCAGCGCCACGGCCACGGCCCAGGCCATCGGGTGGCTGCGCCAGAGGGAGGCGGAGAAACGGGCGGCGGGCGAATGCGGGTGCGACATCGGGGACCTCGTCAACCTGATGGGCCGCGTCGGCCGCGGCGAGTACGAAGGGGGCCTGCGTAACGCATGCCCTGCACCTGATAGACGGTGGCCGCGGCGTGAAGACGACAGCTCAGCGCGGATGCGGTGCCACCACGAAGGAAAGCGCCGGCATTTCGGCCGGCGCTTCGATCAGCAGGTGTTGCCTTGCAGACAGTTACAGCGGACGGCCGATGCTGGCGCAGGTGCTCGGGTTGTTCACGGCGCCAGCATTGCTGGCAGTCGCGAAGCGGGCACGGACCGCATCACGCCAGGCCTTGGTCAGCGGGATGAACTTGTGCGCGCGGATCGCGGCATCGTTCGGGCCCTGCTCGACGCCGGCGACCACGACACTGCCGTAATGGCGGGTCAGGAAGCCACGCACGTTGGCGCCGACAGTGGCGTTCTTGTAGCACTGGCCGAACACGAAGTTGGTGTAGCCAGCGATCGGGTAGCCCGCGCTCGGGTTGCCGAACACCGGCACCCAGTTGGCGGGATTTTCAGCAGCGGCGCCGGTCGGCGGCGCAGCGGTTTCCAGGGTCGCCTGCACGCTCACTTCATCCGGCGAGAAGGACTTGACCTTGGCCACCTTGGTGGCATCGGTCAGGCTCGGGATGACGTCCGGGCCAACGTAGCCGATGCGGCCGTCAACGGCGTACACCGCGTTGTACAGCGAGGTGCCACCGGTGGCCGGCGCGGCGATGAAGTTCGACGGCACGGTGGTGAACAGGTTGGCGAAGGTCGACTGCACCGAGAACGCCGGCACGCCGTTGGTCAGCTTCAGGGTGGTGCCGGAGACGTCCGCCGGCTGGCAGGCGCTGGTCAGGAAGCGGGCCAGCAGCTCGCTGGTACCGCTGCTCTCGCCACGGTAGACAACCTGCAGGGCACCGGTACGGCCCGAACCAGCCAGCTGGCTCCAGTCATTGATCTTGCCGGAGAAGATGCCGCAGATCTGGGTGACCGACAGATCAACCGCCGAACCGGCCTTGTTGAACGGGATGGTGACCGAGGTGGCGACCGACGGGATCTGCACCAGCGCGCCGAAGCGGTTGGCATCGCCAGCCACGTTGTAGGTGCTGTTGTAGGTGCTCAGCTCGGTGCTGCTCAGCACCGAGTCGCTGCCGGCGAAATGCACGGTACCGGTGGTCGAGAACAGCGCCGAGTTGTTTTCCAGGAAGGCCTTCTTGCCGGTGCCCGAACCGGTCACGGCGTAGCTGAAGTTGGCCGGCAGGATGCTGTCGGCCTGGCCCTTGTAGAGGTCGGCCGGCAGCGAAGCGCCGCCGCCGGTGACAGCGGTCTGGGCCGACGCGGCACCAGCAGTGGCGAGCAGCGCGGTAGCAACCAGCGCGGCCAGGGTCTTGTACTTGGTCATGATCTTCTCCTGAAGGGTTTACTGCGAAGGTGAAACACCAAGGGAGGAACGGTCACTACACGCCTGCTGCCGCCGAGGGCCTCCCAGCCCACTCTGCGGCGACAGGGACATGCTGGGCGCCGCCGATGACAGGCCGCTTAAGAAACCTGTGGAAGATCGAAAAAAGGTGTGGAGGATTGTGTGGAGAATCGAAAGCCTGCCGCGCTGCGCGCTCGCCGGGCATGGCCCGTCGCTACCCGTGATGCGCTTCGCGCATCACTGCACCAGCTGGTTCATTTCCATGATCGGCATCAGCACGGCCAGCACGATGGTCAGCACCACGCCCCCCATCACCAGGATCATCGTGGGCTCCAGCAGTGCAGTGAGTGCCATCGCGCGGCGTTCGATCTCGCGCGAGATGGTCTGTGCAGCGCGGTCGAGCAACGGCGCCAATGAACCGGTCTTCTCGCCACTGGCCACCAGATGCACCAGGATCGGCGGATACACTTTCTGCACCTTCAGCGCAGCGCCAAGCGAAGTACCTTCGCGCACGCGTGCGGCCACATCATCGGCACAGCGCGCCAGCAGCGCATTGCCCAGTGTCTGTCGTGCGGCGTCCAGTGCGCGCAGCAAGGGCACACCGGCATCAAGCAGGATCGCCAGTGTCGATGCGAAGCGTGCGCTGTTCACGCCCAGCACGAAGCGCCCCACCATCGGTACGCGCAGCAGCAGGGTGTCCCAGCGCAGGCGAAGATCCGGCCGCCGCAGGGCCAGCCGCCAGCCCACCACCAACGCGCCGATACCGATCCCCGTCCATGCACCCCACGCGCGTACGAACGCACTGGCCGCCAGCATCACCTGGGTCAGCATCGGCAACGTCTGCCGCGCCTGCACGAACGCAGTCACTACCTGGGGAACCACGTAGCTGAGCAGGAAGATCACGATCGCCACCGACACCAGGCTGATCGCCGCCGGGTAGATGAACGCCGTCAGCACCTTCGCCTGCAGCGCGTTGCGCTCTTCGATGTAGTCGGCCAGGCGCTCCATTACCCGCGCCAGATCGCCGGAATCCTCGCCCGCGCCCACCAGGGCACGATAGATCGCGGGAAAGTCGCGCGGCCGCGCCGCCAGCGCCACGGTCAACCGTTGGCCGGCGCGCACATCGGCACGCACCGCAGTGAGTGCCTGCGCAACGTGCGGGCGTTCGGCCTGTTCGATCACCGCGCTCAACGCGCTTTCCAGCGGCAGGCTGGCGGCCAGCAGGCTGGCAAGTTGCCGCGTGGCCCAGGCCAGTTCGCTGGCCGACAACCTGCGCGTGCCCCAGCCACTGCCGGAATTTCGTGCGGCTGATACCTGTACCGGTGTCAGCCCACGCCCGCGCAGTTGCTGGCGCACGCCGCGCGCGCTGTCCGCGTCCAGCTGCCCCTTCTCGATGCGCCCCTGTGCGTTGGCGGCCTGGTAGTCGAACAGTGCCATGCGCGCCTCAGTCGTCGCCGGTCACGCGCAGGATCTCCTCCAGCGTAGTCACCCCGCTGTCGACCCAGCGCTGCCCGTCCTGGCGCAGGGTGCGCATGCCGGCGCGCCGCGCGGCCTCGCGCAGCGCAGGTTCGCCCTGCCCTTCATGGATCAGTGCCCGCACGCGCTCATCCACCACGAACAGTTCGTGGATACCGGTGCGCCCGCGGTAGCCGCTGTTCGCACAGGCGGGGCAGCCTACGGCCCGCCACACGGTGCGGCCCTCGGCATCCACTTCGGCACGCCGGCACTGCAGGCACAGCCTGCGCACCAGCCGCTGCGCCAGCACGCCACGCAACGATGAGGCCAGCAGGAAAGGTTCCACGCCCATGTCCGCCAGTCGGGTCACCGCCGAAATCGCATCGTTGGTATGCAGCGATGCCAGCACGCCGTGACCGGTCAGCGACGACTGCACCGCGATCTGCGCCGTTTCCAGGTCACGGATCTCACCGATCATGATGGTGTCCGGATCCTGGCGCAGGATTGCGCGCAATGCCGTGCCGAAGCTCATGCCGATGCGCGCGTTGACCTGGATCTGGCCGATGCCTGCGAAGTCGTACTCCACCGGGTCTTCCACCGTGAGGATGTTGCTGGTGCTGCTGTCGAGCTGCCCCAGTGCCGCATACAGCGATGTGGTCTTGCCACTGCCGGTCGGCCCAGTCACCAGCACGATGCCATGCGGCTGGCGGATCAACCCGGTGAAGGTGGCCAGCGTATCGTCGGCCATGCCGAGGCGTTGCAGCTGCAACCGCCCGGCATCCTTTTCCAGCAGGCGCAGCACCGCCCGTTCGCCGTGCCCGGTGGGCACGGTGGAGACGCGGATATCCAGCGGCCGGCCCCCCACGCGGATCGCAATGCGCCCATCCTGCGGCAGGCGCTTCTCGGCGATATCCAGGTGGGCCATGATCTTGATGCGCGAGACCAGCGCCGCGTGCAACGCACGTCGTGGCTGCACCATGTCACGCAGGGTGCCATCGACGCGGTAGCGCACCACCGAATGGGTTTCGAAAGGTTCGATGTGCAGATCGCTTGCACCGTCACGCGCGGCCTGTGCCAGCAGGGCGTTGATCATGCGGATCACCGGCGCGTCGTCCTGTGCATCCAGCAGATCGGTCACCTCGGGCATGTCCTGCATCAGCCGGTCGAGATCGACTTCACTTTCGGCCGCGCCCACCACCGCAGCGGCATCGCCACCGTCACGATACTGCTCGCCCAACCGCTGCTGCCAGGCCGCCGCATCCAGCACCTGGAACGGCAGCGGCCCGTGCCGGCGGCGCAGCTCGGCCACCGCCCAGGCGGCGGTCTCGGCAGTTCCCAGCAGGACCGGCGCGCCACCTGCTTCGGCCAGCATCACGCCGTGGCTGCGCACCCAGGCATACGGCAGCGCTGGCGGCGGCGTGGCCATGCTCATGGGCCGATGACCAGTTCCGGGGTGTAGCCCAGCCCGCGCAGCTGCTGCAGCGCCGGGTCGAGCGTGGCCGGGTCGCGTGCCACCCGCACCCGCAGTCGCTGTCCGGTTTCGCCCGGCGTGGTTTCGGCATAGGCCTGCAGGCCAAGCGCGCGCACCTGTGCCACGGCCTGCGTGGCACGCGCTGCATCCAGCCCCTGCGCGAACTGCACCACCTGCACAGTGCCCTCGCTGGCCGGATACAACGCCGCAAGGCTGCCGTTCTGCAGCGGCTGGCCCTGGCCATCACGTGCATTGCCCTGGCCCAGCACCGACAGATCCTGCGGCGGCAGCTGCGGTGCCGACAGTGCCGGCAACGCCCAGCTCTGTACCGGCTGTGCAGCGGCCTGGGCGTTGCGCATGTAGTCGTAGCGGTCGCGGGTCAGGCGCTGTCCGGCGGCCGGGTCGCGCACCACGTGCGGGCGCAGGAACACCATCAGGTTGGTCTTGGCCCGCTTGCGCGTGTCGCTGCGGAACAGCGCGCCCAGCACCGGGATCTTTCCCAGCCCCGGAACAGCATCGCGGCCATGGCTGACGCTGTCTTCCAGCAGGCCGCCCAGTACCATGATCTGGCCGTCATCAAGCAGCACGCTGGTGTCCAGCGCCCGCTTGTTGGTGATGATGCCGGCGCTGCCCGAGCTCTGCGCATCGATGCTGCTGACTTCCTGGTAGATGTCCAGCTTCACCGTGCCGCCCTCGGAAATCTGCGGGCGCACCCGCAGCTTCAGGCCCACGTCCTCGCGTTCGATGGTCTGGAACGGGTTGTTGCTGCCACCACCGCCATCGGTCACATAGCGGCCACTGACGAAGGGCACGGTCTGCCCGACCATGATGCTGGCCGCCTCGTTGTCCAGCGTCATCAGGTTCGGCGTGGAGAGGATGTTGGCGCCGCCTTTGCTCTGCAGTGCGTTGGCCAGCGCCTTCATGTTGAGGATCTGGCCCACGCCCGGCAGGTTGATCGTGCCGTCGATCACGCCGACGTTCAGCCCGTCCTTCGGCAGCACGTCGAGCGTGGTGCGCGCGGTGGTGTTCAGCCCGCTACCACCGGTGGTGCCGCCGAAGTGGGTGCCACCGAAGGTGCGACCGTTGCCCAGCATCCATTGCACGCCCAGCTCGGCGGCGTCGGTCTGGTTGACCTCCACGATCAGGCTCTCCACCAGCACCTGCGCCCGACGCTGGTCCAGCTGATCGATCACCCGCCGCAGGTTGCGGTACACCGGCTCCGGGGCAGAGATCAGCAAGGTGTTGGTGGCGATGTCGGCCTGCACCGAAATGCCGTTCTGGCTGAAGCCGGTGCTGCCGGCATCGATCGGTTCGCGGCGGCCGGGATCAAGCCGCGGCGATTCCAGCGCATTGCCTTTGTTCTTGCCCTGTGCAGGCTGCGGCGGCGGGCTGGCATTGCGGCTGGCCTCGCCCGGCAATGCAGTGATGCCGTCGCTGCTGCCCATTGCCGGCGCATCGCTCTGCCCGGCCACCACGCCCCGCAGCACCCCGGCCAGCTGGGTCGCCTGGGCGTTGCGCAGGTACACCACATGCAGGTTGCCGGACTCGTCCTGAGCCTTGTCCAGCTTCTCGACCAGCTGCCGCGCCAGGCGCGTGCGGCCCGGGCTGCTGGAACGCAGCAGCACGCTGTTGCTGCGCGGGTCGGCCATCACCACCACCTTCTGCGCCGGCTCCGCGCCCTGCGCATCCAGCAGCGGTGCGACCATCGCAGCCACGTCCACGGCAATGCCCTGCTGCAGCTTCACCACGTCGGTGTCCATGCCGGCCGGCGTATCCACGCTGGCGATGACCCGCGCGATGCGCTCCAGGTTGTCGGCGTAGTCGGTGATGACCAGCGTGTTGTTGCCGGGGTTGGCGGTGATCGGATTGTCCGCAGTGATCATCGGCCGCAGCACCGCCACCAGCGCCGCGGCACTCTCGTAGCGCAGGGCAAACGTGCGCGTGGCTATTTCGCCGCCCGCGCCACCGGCACCAACGCGGCCGCCCAGCAGCTTGGCATCGGCCTGCGGCACCACCCGGCTGACACCCCCGCTTTCAACCACGGCGAAGCCGCGCATGCGCAATGCACCCAGCAGCAGCTGGTAAGCCTGCACGCGGCTGACCGGCCCATCGGAGACCACGGTCATCTTGCCGCTCACCCGGGGGTCGACCAGGAACTGGCGGCCGGTGAAGCGTGCCGCCATGCGCAGCACCCCACCGATATCGGTGTCCACCAGGTTCAGCTGCACCGGTTCGCCATTGGCGTTCTGCGCCTGCACCGGCGCGGGAAGATGGGCCAGGCCCACCACCAGTGCCAATGCCGCGCTGCAGCCCAGGCTGCGCATCGCCTTCATGGATGGCCACCGCCCTGGGCGGCCATCACGATGTTTCCGGAAATCCGTGCCGCCGGCATGTTCGCGTCCCCTGTTCGTTGCAGTTGCAGTTGCTGCAGTTCGATGGCCGGGTCGGCCAGCAAGGGCAGCAGCCAGTTCCAGAGCGCATCGGCGGGCACACTGCGCACCTGCAGGTGCCAGCGCCCGTCACGCGTTTCGATATGCAGGCTGCCGGCCAGGCCCGCAGCGGTGATCTGTTGGCGCAGGCCTGCAAGTGTCGGCCGCCGGCCTTGCGCCTGCTGCTGTTCACGGGCGCGCAGCAGCGGTGCAAGTGCTGCCGCCTGCGCCTGCAGCCGTGGAAGCTCAGCCTGCCAATGGCTGCGCTGCTTAAGCAGCGGCTGCAGCCAGCCCAGCCACAGTGCGGCCGCCGCTATCGCTGCAGACATCAACAGCAGCATCGCGCGCTCGCGCGCCGCCAGCCGCTGCCAACGCTGCGACAGTCCGCGCACGAAGCCCGCCGGCCGTAGTTCCGCTGTGGTCACGGCGCAGTCCCGCTGCTGATCCGCAAGCGGCCACCGGCTTCGTGCGCAAGCTGCAGCCCTTGTGCCTGCATCGCCTGCTGCCAGCGCTCCAGCCGTTGCGCGTCCTCGGCCAACACCTGCGCGTCAGCGTCCAGTTCCAATTCCATCTGGCCCGGTTGATAGCGCAGGCTGCGAACCTGGCCAGCCAACTCGGGGATGGCCTGCAGCACGCCGGCAACCTGCTGCTGCACGGCAGGAAGTGCCCGTGGCGCTGCCGGCGCCGCCAGTGCCCGCCGTGCCTGCACCACCGGATCGACCACATCGTGGATCTCGGGGAAGTGCGTGCTGAACTGCCGCGCCATGTCATGCTGCAGGGCTTCACCCTCGCTGTGCCAGCGCGACACCTGCAGTTGCAGGCCCAGTGCAGCCAGCACCGCCGCCGCCAGCGCAAGACCGATGGCCAGGCGTGGCGCACCTGCACCCGAGGCCGGCAACGGCAGTGACCAGCCAGGCAGCGGACCGCTGCACTGCACCGCCTGCGTCAGCACGCTGGCCGGCAGACGCTCGGCCCAAGCGGGCGGCACGGCATTGATCCACTGCACTGCCTGCACCCCGGCCTGCTGCAAGCGCACGGCCAGCACCTGCATCACCGAGGCCAGGTCACGCCCACCGCACCACTGCACGAAGCCACGATCACGGCCACAGCGGACCAGTACCTGCTCACCACACAGCTGCAGGGTGGCCTGGCCGACCGCCCACGGCAGCAGCAAGGGCGTTGGGTGCAGCGCCTGCAACTGCAGCCCGCACTCCTGCAGCTGCTGCTGTACGCGCGCAATCGCCTGCAGGCCAAGCCACGCCACCGCCACCGTGCCATCGGCCGCCTGGGTGCCATGTCCCAGCGCCACCTCCTGCAGATCATCCAGCAGCATCGCTTCCACTTCACCCTGCAGGGCCGCCTGCAGGCGTCGCCCGGGCAGCGGCGGCAGCTGCAGCTCAAGCAGGATCAGGTCCTGCGGATCAAGGCTCGCATGCACCCTCGCCTGCGGAAAGCGCTGGCCCAGCGTCGACAGAGGGTCGCTGCCCGTGGCCAGCACGCGGTCCTTGTGCAGCTGCGCCCACTCAACCGCGCTGTCCCCATCCAATCGTTCCAGCGCCGGCAGGCGCACTCTCAGCTGCAGGCTCATGCGCCGATCCTTGTCCATACCCGTTGCACACGCACGCTGTCATCACGGTACTCGCGCCAGATCAATGCGCGGAAATCCACCGATGCGCCGTCTGCCTGTACCTGCCCTACCGCCAGGAACCACTCGCTGTGGATACCCAGCGGCATCAGCGCCATCTGTTCGTTGCTCAGCTGCAGCCGGTTGGCGATGTCGCCGCGGTTGAGCAGCCAGTGGCCACGATCGCGCTCGCCCAGCAGCGCCTGCAGGCGCCCGGCTTCCACCCCCGGTGCAACCGCCTGCAGTACGGCGATATCACCTGTATTGGCGTTGACCAGGGTCTGCGCTGGCAGCACCACCGTACGCCGCGCCAGTGCCTGTATCGCCACCGGATCGGCGCCTGCCAGCACCTGCTCGATCAGCGACTCACGCGGCAACGGTGCACGCGCCTGCCGATCGCCATCGCGCAGGCGCGACTGGACCTGCGTTGCGGCGCTGGCACAGGCCGCGCGGGGCAGCCCCTGCCCCACACACAGCGAAGTGAACGCACGCAGTGCCTCTACGGCAGGCTGGCCGTCAGCCAGCAGCGTGCGCAGGTTGAACCTCGACTGCGCGTCCACCAGCTGCAGGTGCACCGGCAGTGGCGCCTGCAGCTGCACCGGCCGCGCCCAGCGCCCGTTGCCAACGGTAGTCAACTGCTCGCGCGCGTCGTCACGCAACTGCTGCGCCGCGCGTTCCAGCGTGACGTCCACCGCCATGCGTACCTGCATGCGCAGCTGGTCGCTGCGTACCGCACGCAGCTGTGCGGCCTGCCGGGTCAGCAGCGCAGTGGCGATCACCGCCACCAGTGCCACCACCAGCATCGCCACGATCACCGCCATGCCCTGCTGGCGGGCAAACGCACCTGGAATGTTCCGGCGTGCCATTGTCCGGCCTCACAGCTGCCAGGAGCCGATGTCCGCGTTGCCGGCCTCACCGCCGGGCTTGCTGTCGGCCCCCAGCGAGAACACATCGATATCGCCGTGCGTGCCGGGGTTCTGGTACTGGTAGGGGTGCCCCCACGGGTCATCCGGCAGGCGGTCGAGGTACGGCGTGACCGGCATCGCGCCGCTGCCCTGCGGCGGTTTCAGCAGCGCCTGCAGCCCCTGCCCGGCACTGGGGTAACGCCCATTGTCCAGCCGGTACAGCTTCATGGCCTGCATCAGTGCGGCGATGTCCTGGCGTGCCGCCACCACGCGGGCCTGGTCCGGGCGATCCATCAGCCGGGGCACGATCAGTGCAGCCAGAATGCCGATGATGACCACCACCACCATGATCTCGATCAGGCTGAAGCCCTGCTGCCGAGCCCTGCGACCACCCATCTGCATTGCCATTGTTCCGCCCTCATCATCCTGGAAGAGACCGCCGCCCCATGGTCAGCGGCGCATGTGTCAGTACGATAAACATCCTGCGGAAATCGGCCGTTCCTGCAGCCGATCACCCACACCGCGCGCATTCCCCACGCAGGCAGCGTCCAGCAGCGACGACGGAACGCGCGCAAGCGTTTCCTCCACGCAGCGCTGCAGCAGTGGCGCGGCACACGCCTGCAGCAGGCGCATGCACTGCAGGGGCGACCAGGCCATGCCATGATCGAAGCCGATGAATTGCCGGTACACCTGGTGATAGCGAAGATCGTCGTGCAGGCGCTGCACGCTGCCAGGGGCGCACAGCGCGATCAGCAGCACCGCACGCTGCACCATGCGCACCTCCGCGCTCTCCTGCGCAAGCGTGGCCAAGGCCGCTTCAGGCCACGGCTGCAGGCATGCGTCCAGCGCCTGCCGCAGCAGCATCAACGGATGGCCGCTGACATCCAGCGCTGACCACCTTGCCGCATCGGCCCAGGCATCGCTGGACAGCATCCACACCCACGGCTGCCCATAGCGCTGCACATTCACTGGGGCGTGCCGCGCCTGCTCCAGCGACTGGCTCAGGTGGCGGTCCAGCTCCAGCATGCTGATCCTGCGACTGTCGTTCATCGGCGTCGCCTGCGCTCCGCGACGCGGGAGCGTCGTACTCTGCAGAAGACGTCAGCAAGGCAACCGAAGCGACAGCACGAATGCGATGTTGAGCAGTGCGTGGCAGCATCGCGGGAATGTCACCGCAACGTCATCCGCCTGCAGGCTTGCAGGTCCAGGCGCGGCGCCTCTCCGCCACTCCGCCGGGCCAGCACGGCAACGTCGCTGCGCTGCGCGAATGCCGCCAGCGCGTGCATCGCGTCCGCGTCATCCAGCAGCGCCGCCGTCGTCGCCTGCAGCAGTGGCAGCTGCCATCCCTCCATCTGTGCATCGCTGGCGGCCACGAACCAGTGCCACAACCGGTGGTAGCGCACGTGATCGTGAAGTGCCGCCAGACCCTCGATGCCGTGCATGGCCATCAGCAACAAGGCACGTGCCAGTGCAGCGGCAGGCAGCATTCCCGATTCCGAAAGTGGCAGCGCCTGCCGCTGCAACCGCAGCAGCGTCGCCAACGGATGGTCCTGTGGCTCGAACTCCAGCAGCACCGCCTGCTGCCGCCATTGCGGGTCGGACACCACGCATACCCACGGCGCGCCATAGCGGTGCACCATCAGCGGCCGCCGCTGGGTGGTTTCCAGCAGCGCCGACAGATTGCGGCGCAGATCCAACACACCGATGGTCTCGTTGCGCATCCTTGGCCTCTCCATGCATGCAGCGGGCGTGCGCGTCGCGCGCAGCCAGGGTCTTACCCCAAGACGGCAATTCCACCGGGAAAGCGACGCAGGCCGAGTGACAGCGTCTGCCCGAGCTGCTCCAGTGCGGCATCCGGATCATCAATGCGGAAGCGACCACTGACCGGCGCCCGCGCCAATGCGGATTCGCCCAGCAGCACCTTGCCGCGCCGGTAGCGGTTGATCTCGGCCACCACCTCACGCAGTGGCGCGCGGCGGAACACCAGCATGCCTTCGGTCCAGGCGCTGACTTCGGCCGCCACGGCTTCGGCCACCACGCCACTGAGGCGCTCGTCATACACCGTCTGCTGGCCGGCCTGCAGCTGCAGGCGACCTTGCGGATGCTCGATGCGCACGCTGCCGCGCAGGCAGGTCACGCGCACCTGGCCATCGGTATTGCGCACATCCAGGCGTGCTGCGCCCTCGTCGGCCACCAGGCAACCCGGCCCGGCGAACAGCGCCAGGCGCGCTCCCGCAGCGGCCTCGATCGCCGCCTGTCCCTGCACCAGCTCGAAGCCTTCACCCTGGGCATCACTGCGCCGGCGCAGGCTGCTCTGCGTATCCAGTTCGATCTTCAGGTGCGGCGTCGGCGCAATCTGCAGCCGCTCGCCGGTACCGGTATGGAAATCGGCGGTCATCGCCGTCACCGAAGGCCACAGGCCCAGTGGCGGGTGCAGCGCAGCCACCACGGCCAGGCTCGCAGGTGCCGCCACGGCCGCACCCAGGAATGCGCGCCGGCTCCAGCGTTGTGCCGGGGTTGCAGGCTGCGGCTGGCGCGCAGCGGCAGGCAGCTGCTCACCGGCCAGGCGTACCTGTTCCCATTGCCGTTTCGCGCGCGCAAAGGCGTGCCGATGGCCGGGATCGGCCTCGCACCATTGGCGGAATTTCCTGGCATCGGCCGCAGTGGCTTCGCCCGAGGTCAACCGTACCACCCACGCGTGGGCCTGGCGCTCCACGGCGTCGAGCGGGCGGTGCGGTTGGTCGTCAGCGTCCATGAGGGCTCTTGCCGTCCCCGCACGCTGCGGGGTTCTGCTCGGCGTCAAAGTGTAGACGGATGCCGTGCCTCAGAACCGCACCTGCCGTCCCTGCCCGCTGCGTTCGGCCAGGTAATCCTGTGCGGCTTTCAGCTCACGCTGCACCAGCCGCAACGACACGCCCAGGTGCTCGGCCACATCGCGCTGCTGCAGGCCGTCCACGCGGATCGCCAGCAGTATCCGGCGGCGGCGCTCGGGCATCCGCTGCAGCAGCCCGACCATGTCTTCCAGCGCCATCTCCTGCTCGGCCGCCTGTGCCGGCCCCGGGCCGGGATCGGCCATGTCCATCAACGTATCCACTTCTTCCAGGCTCAGCAGGCGATGGTCGGCGCGCTGGCGGTCGATCACGGTGTTCATCGCCATGCGCAGCAGGTACGCCGCGGGGTTCTGTACCGGGTCCAGGCGATCGCGGCGCGTGCTCAGGCGCATCCAGGTGTCCTGCAGCGCGTCGCCGGCCAGCTCTTCCGAGCCCAGCTTGCGCACCAGGCGGCGCTTCAGTTCGTCGTACGCGCCCAGCAGATGGTCCATCAGGTCTACCGCCCCAGCCGTGCTGTTGCTCATGTTCGATTCCTTGACGTCATGGTTGGGGCGGGCGCCGGCCACAGTCGTGGCCCGCGCTGGAAGGACGAATCTGCAGGGTCACCGGCTGCGGCAGCGCGGCAGCATCGGCGTCCAGCCGCAGCGCCTGCATCGCCTGCAGAAGACGCGCATCGCGGCGGGTGCTGCCGCTGCCGGCAAGCAGTTCGGGTTCCTGCACCTGGCCGTCGTTGGCAATGCGGAAGCGCAGCGTCGCCGCATAGGCGCCCGGTGCAAGGTCAGGGTCGCCACAGAACGCAGTGCGCAGCCGCTGCTGCAGGTCGCCGAAGCGGCGACGCTGCCCGAGGTCGTTGGCCACACCGGTCGCAGAGGCCTCGGCAGCGGCGCGTGCGGCGCGGCGCAGGACCACGCGCTGCGCGCCGATCAGCTCGGCCTCGACACCCGTATCCTGCAGCACCACCTGCAGCGCCTGCAGTGGCGGCAGGCTGGCTTGCAGCGGATGGCTGCTGCGGCCCGTGCCGAGGTCGCCGGGATACATCACCGACCAGCCGCTGACGACGCTGAAGCGCTCGACCGCCTGTTCCAGCGGCTGCGCGGGAATGTCATAGGCGCGGATGTCGTCCTGTGCGGCGGCAGCGAAGGCGAACAGCAACCCGGCGGCGGCCGCCACCCTCCAACGTCTGATCGCATGCTGTCCATTCAGCCCCCTGACGTAGAACACATGACCCTCGGCAGCGACATCAGCTGCAGCGGCGAAGCGCGGTGCGACCAGGCGGGTCGACCTGCGCACGGCCGGCAAGCGGGTCAAACCGTAGCGGCGTCACGTGTCATTGCGATGACGGCGGCGCGCAGGGGACGCGCCGGGCCGTTCAGACCGGCAGTTCAGTGGTCTGCTTGATCCGCTGCATGGGGATTTCGGTCTTGGTGTTCTGCACCCCGGCGATCCGGTTGAGGTGCTGTATCTGGAACTGCCGGTACGCATCAAGGTCGGCCACGGCCACCCGCAGCAGGAAGTCGCAGTCGCCCGCCATCAGATGGCATTCAAGCACTTCCGGGAAGGACTTGATGCTGTTGATGAAGTGGTTGGTGGTGTCTTCATCCTGGCCACGCAGCCACACGCGGACGAACACCGTGAACCCACGCCCGATCCTCGCCGCGTTGAGCAGGGCCACGTAGCGATCGATGTAGCCGCCCTCTTCCAGCAGGCGGACCCGGCGCAGGCAGGCGGACGGCGACAGCCCCACCTGTCGCGAAAGCTCCAGGTTCTGCAGGCGACCATCGCGCTGCAGGGCGTCGAGGATGCGGCGATCCAGGTTGTCGAGCTGGTACTGCATGAAATTTCACCCATCAGGCTTATGGCCACATGATATTCCACATTCCGTCGACTCAATGGCATCAACGCAACCCGATTTCGTGATCGGACCGTTAGCATGGGCCACCCCCACCCGTTGTTGATCCATGGACGCCCGGACTACCCTGCCCCTGCCTGATCCCGCGTGCGACACCGCACCGCGCGCCGAATTCCTGCGCGGCCTGCGCGCCGCCGTGCCGGTGATGATCGGCTTCATTCCTTTCGCCCTGGTGCTCGGTGCCCAGGCCGCCCAGAAGGGCCTGTCGGCGCTGGAAGTGCCGCTGATGACCGGCCTCAACTTTGCCGGTGGGTCTGAATTCGCCGCGGTCGAACTGTGGACTTCGCCGCCACACATCGCGCTGATCGTAGCGATCACCGCACTGGTCAACAGCCGCCATCTGCTGATGGGCGCCAGCTTGGCGCCGTTGCTGCAGCACCTGCCGCGCCGTCGCGTGCTGCCGGCGCTGTTCTTCATGTGTGATGAAAGCTGGGCACTGGGCGTGGCCGATGCGCGCCGTCGCGCACTGGGCTTCAGCTTGTCCTACTACCTCGGCGTGTCGGCCGGCCTGTACACCGTGTGGGTGCTGTGCACCGCGCTGGGCGCGATCGTCGGCCCACTGCTCGGTGACATCCACGCCTACGGCTTCGACATGGCCTTCCCCGCCGTGTTCCTGGTGTTGCTGCGCGGCATGTGGCAAGGCATGCGCGCCGCGCGGCCATGGCTGGTCAGCCTGGTGGTGGCAGCGGGCACCTACCTGCTGGTGCCCGGCGCCTGGTACGTCGCCAGCGGCGCGCTGGCCGGTCTGGCCGCTGCGTGGCTGCTGGCCGAGGACGCCGCATGATCTTCAACGGACTGATCCACTGGACCTCGGTGCTGACCATCATCCTGATGGCCGCCGCCACCTATCTCACCCGCATCATCGGTTTCCTCGCGCTGCGCAACCGCACCCTGAGCAAGCGCGCGGTGACGGTGATGGAAGCCGCCCCGGGCTGCGTGCTGATCTCGGTGATCGCCCCGGATTTCGTGGCCGACAAGCCGGCCGATCTGGCCGCACTGGCGATCACGTTGCTTGCGGCCACGCGGCTGTCGATGCTGCCGACGGTGCTGATCGGCGTGGTATCGGCGGGTGTGCTGCGGTATGTGATGGGGTGAGCGCCCACTAGCGCCGC
Organism: Stenotrophomonas sp. FW305-C-20-S1; assembly: GCF_058783335.1. Classification (NCBI taxonomy): domain Bacteria; kingdom Pseudomonadati; phylum Pseudomonadota; class Gammaproteobacteria; order Lysobacterales; family Lysobacteraceae; genus Stenotrophomonas; species Stenotrophomonas sp. FW305-C-20-S1. The sequence goes on from NZ_JBYTEK010000001.1 coordinate 336,417, forward strand.
CCCTCCCTGCGACAGCCGGTCGCAGCCCCCTCCGGGCACACGCTTGACCTATATCAATCCGCCCCACGCCACGGGCGCGTATCTCTATGCAGGAACCCAATACGCCGGCGTCACCGGCATCCAAAGGACCTGCGATGAGCTACACCCCCGACAACGCCCAGCTGCTCAACGCCATGCAGAACGTGATGGTGATCTCCACCACCGACCTGCAGGGCAACATCACCTATGCCAACGACCTGTTCTGCACGCTCACCGGGTTCGCGCGCGAGGAACTGATCGGCCAGCCGCACAGCATCGTCCGCCATCCTGACGTACCCAAGGCCGTCTACAAGGACATGTGGGACACCATCAAGGCCGGCAAGACCTGGACGGGCATCGTCCCCAACCTTGGCAAGGGCGGCGTGCTCTACGTGGTCGACACCACCGTGCAGCCACTGTTCGACACCGATGGCAACATCACCTCGTACATCAGCATCCGCCGCGTGGTGAACGACCTGATGCAGAACTACGACCTTGTCGAGTTCAGCAAGGAAAAGTTCGACGACTTCTACGAGGCTGCGTGAACGCCATCCCCACACGCAGGCCCATCAGCCGGCTGCTGGTGGGTTTCGCCTCCGAGTCGGGCAACGCCCGCGCCCTGGCCCAACGCCTGGGTGCGGACCCGGAACTGCAGCCGCATGGACCGCAGGTCCTGCCGTTCAATGACATCGATGTGGCCGGCCTCGGCCACGGCGATGTGCTGCTGGCCATCTCCAGCTCGTTCGGCGACGGCGAGCCACCGGCCAATGGCGAGCGCTTCTTCGAGTCGCTGCGACAGGCGCCCGCCCTGCCCGGACTGCGCTACGCGGTGTTCGGCCTGGGGGATACCGGCTACCCCAGCTTCTGCGGTTTCACCAAGGCGCTGGATGCAGCGTTGAGTGATCGTCAGGCGCAGCCACTACTGCACCGTGTCGACGCCGACCTCGGCTACGAACAGTTCTTCCAGCAGTGGCGGCCGGTGCTGGGCCAGGTACTGGACGGTGATGCGACCGCCGGCCAGGATCTGCGCCTGCAGGTGACGGCTTACGGCGAAGACAACGCGTTCGCCGCCGGCATTGTCGAACGGCGCCGACTGAATCACAGCACCCCCGCCGCCTGGCACCTGCAGCTGGACATCGCGGGCAGCGGCATGGCCTACCGGGCCGGCGACACCCTGCATCTGGTTGCAGAAAACGATCCTGCGCTGCTGCAGGCCCTGGCAAGCTGGTATGGCGATTCCAGCGCCGTCGACGCGCTGCGCGACCGCGAACTGCGCCTGCTCAGCAAGGGCGTACTGCGCGAACTGGCCAGGCTGGGGGGTAGCGACGTACTGAAAAGCCTGCTGAAGATCAGCCAGAAACGCGAACTGGACGCCTACCTGCATGGCCTGGACCTGCTGGACGTGCTGCAGGACCACGCCACCCCGCAGTCGGTTCCGCTGGCGCGGCTGCGCGAGCTGCTCTCACCCTGCCTGCCGCGCGCCTACTCGATTGCCTCGCATCCGCGCGACGACCAGCTGAGCCTGTGCGTGCGCGAAGTGCGCTACACCCTGCGTGGCCGCGAACGCTTCGGCACCGCCACTGGCAGCCTGCTGCACGGCGGCGACACGGCGCGTGTGTACTGCCGCTCCAATCCGGGCTTCCACCTGCCCGAAGGCGGCGACGCGCCCCTGCTGCTGGTCGGCACCGGTACCGGCATCGCGCCGCTGATGGGCCTGATGCAGGAACTGCAGGCCACCGGCGACGCACGGGAGGTCCATCTGGTGTTCGGCGAGAAGCATCGCGAGCACGACTTCCTGTACCGCGAGCAGCTGCAGGACTGGCAGGCGCGTGGCGTACTGGCTGGCCTGCACACAGCGTTCTCGCGCGATGCTGCGCAGAAGGTCTATGTGCAGCATGTGTTGCAGCAGCAGGCCACGCAGATGCGGGAAGTGCTGGCCCGTGGCGGCCACATCTACCTGTGTGGCAACAAGAGCCACCTGGAAGGTGCGATGCGCGAAGCCATCGACGCGATCGGCGGCGAAGGCCATTGGGATGCCCTGCGCGGTGAGGGCCGCACCCACTGCGAGCTGTATTGAACCGTCCTTCGGGTAGAGCCGGCCGCTGGCCGGCTGCTGTTGGCGCTACGACGCTGCCGGCCAGCGGCCGGCACTACCCGCGTGGATACACGGCGCGCCAGGATATGGCCCGGCACGACCGCCGCGCGTCATCCGCCGACGACGCGCCCGTCCACCACCCGCGCTACCTGCTGGCCGAACACCGCCACATCCTGCGGGTCGTGGCTGATCAGCAGCAGTGGAATACCGGTTTCATCCAGTACGGTTTCCAGCTCCTGGCGCAGGTGCTGGCGCAGGTCGTGGTCGAGCGCTGCGAACGGTTCGTCCAGCAGCAACGCCTGCGGCCGGGTCACCAGTGCACGCGCCAACGCCGTGCGCTGGCGCTGTCCGCCCGATACCTGCGACGGCAGCAGATCCGCCACGTGCTCGATGCGGAATGCCTGCAGCCACTGCTCCACTGCCTCGATACGGGTGCCGCGCGGTGGATTCAACCAGCCCCGCTGCAGTCCGAACGCCACGTTCTGGCGCACGCTCAGGTGCGGAAACAGCGCGTAGTCCTGGAACACATATCCCAGGCGACGACGCTGCGGTGGCAGATCGACCCCCGCTCCCGCATCGAACAGTGTCTGCCCGTGCAGGCGCACATGCCCATGCTCCGGGCGCAGCAGGCCGGCCACCGCTTTCAGCGTCAGGCTCTTGCCGGCACCGGAAGGCCCGAACAGCACCACCTGCCGCTGCGTGCACTGCAGTGCAACGTCCAGCTCGAACGTCTGGCCGGACGCCTGCAATCGCCGCTGCACCTGCAGGTCAAGCCACATCGCGCAGCTCCCGGCGGCGCCCACCCACCAGCCGCGCGGCCAGCAGCAGGATCACGATGCACACCACCGACGTCAGGATCACCAGCGCATTGGCCTTGCCATCCTGCCCCGCCTGCACCGCTTCATAGATGGCGATCGACAAGGTCTGCGTGCGGCCCGGAATGCTGCCGGCCACCATCAGCGTGGCGCCGAACTCGCCCATCGCCCGTGCGAACGCCAGCAGCAGGCCCGCCAGAATCCCGCGCCATGCCAGCGGCAGGGTGATGCGGAAGAACACCGCCGCTTCGGACACGCCCAGCGTGCGCGCGGCCTGCTCCAACTGACCGTCCACTTCCTCGAATGCAGCGCGAGCTGGCTTGAACACCAGCGGAAACGACGCCACCGCAGCAGCAATCACCGCCGCCTGCCAGGTAAACACCAGGTTGATGCCGAACCACGACTGCAACCAGGCGCCGATCGGGCCATTGCGCCCGATCAGCACCAGCAGGTAATAGCCCAGCACCGTCGGCGGCAGCACCATCGGCAGGGTCAGTATCGAATCCAGCAGTTCCCGACCCGGAAAGCGCCGCCGCGCCAGCAGCGCGCCAAGCGCCACGCCGGCAACAAGATTGATCGCCGTGGCCCAGCCGGCCACCTTCAACGACAATCCCAGTGCGCTCCAGTCCAGGTCCATCCGTCAGGGCTTGCCGAACCCGTGCTTGTGCAGGATCGCCTGGCCCTGCGCCGAGCGCACGAACGCCGCGAAGCGCCTGGCTTCCACCGGCTGCGTGCTGGCCTGCACCACCGCCAGCGGATAGGCGATGCGTCCGGCAACCGGAACCTGGAACGCGCGCCGCACCCGATCAGGCATTGCCTGCGCGTCGGTGGCGTAGACAAACCCCGCATCCACCTCGCCCCGCGCCACGTAATCCAGCGACTGCCGCACGTTCTGCGTACTGATCACCTTGCCCTGCACGGCCGGCCACAGCTTGGCGGCCCGCAGCGCGCCCTGCGCGTAGCGGCCCACCGGCACGCTGTCCGGGTTGCCCACTGCGATGCGCTGCACGCCGGCACCCGCCAGATCGGCCAGTGCGCGCGGCGGCGCCTTCGCCTGCGGCGGCACGACCACCCACAACGCGTTCACCGCGAAGACCCCACGCGTACCGGCCGCCAGCAGCTTCTGCTGCGCAGCCTGGTCCATCGTTGCTTCATCGGCCGAAGCGAACACATCCACCGGTGCGCCGCGCGCGATCTGCTGCAGCAGTACGCCGGAAGCGGCAAAGTTGAAGTCGACCCTGCTGCCCGGGTTCGCCTTCTCATAGGCTGCGCCCAGCTCGCGGAAGCTTTCGGTAAGGCTGGATGCCGCCGACACCGTAAGTTCGGCCGACCACGCTGGCAGCGCAGCCACCATCCCCAGCAACAACACGCCCAGCGTCTTCATATCGGCTCCTTGGCCGTGTTCAATCCGGTTCGGAATCCCTGGCCACGGCCAGCGCCGCCAGCCGCTCGGGTTGCAGCAGCAGCATCTCACGTTGGTTGACTGCAATCACACCCTCATCGCTCAGCCGCCGCAGCACCCGGCTGACCGTCTCCGGCGCCATCCGCAGATAGTTGGCGATCTCGGTGCGGGCCATGGTCAGGTTGAAGCGGGTCGCGGAGAACCCGCGCCGTGCATAGCGCTCGGACATGTCCATCAGAAAGGCGGCCATGCGCTCGTCGGTACGGTGGTTGGCCGCCAGCGTGGCGACCTTGCCGATCTCCGCACTGAGCAGGCTGAACAGCTTGGCCTGAAGACCCGGCATGCGGGTGGCCAGCAGGCTCAGCTTGGGGAACGAAATGCGGCACAGGTGCACCGTATCCAGTGCCACCGCATTGCAGGGGAAGCGCGAACCGTGAATCGCGTTGAGCCCGATTACCTCGCCCGGCAGAGCAAAACCCAGCACCTGCTCGTTGCCCTGGCTGTCGTCGACGAAGGTCTTGACCATGCCTGCGCGCACAGCGGCGATGGAATCGAAGGCCTCACCCGCACGGAAGATGTATTCCCCCGCATGGAACGGCCCCACGTGGTCGACCAGCACATGCAGTTCGCCCAGCGCCGTCTTGTCATAGCCCTGCGACATGCAAGCATCGGAGAAGGCACAAGTGCTGCAGAAATGCAGCGCGTCGCCATCATCGGCGGCGGCAGGATTCGGCGTGGCCCGGCCGGGGCGCGGCTGAGGGGACGGAATCGAAGACATCACGGCAACGCTCGAACGGAAGCCTCCATCATACGGCACGGCCCCATCGCCTTCCGTGCACTGCACGGGTCACGCCGCAGGTGACGTGCCGCGCCGGCCTGCGCCGCGCTGGCGCACGCTGTCGCGCACATCCACATCGAACTGCAGTTGCAGCGTGGTGCCGTCGTCCAGATACAGCGCAAAGGCCAGTCCATCGCGGCATGGCAGGCGCCCAGCCAGGTCCTCCACGGAAGACCGGGGCAATACCAGGCGGCAATCGGTGCCGCTGTCGAGCAGCACCGCGCTTTCGCCGCCGTGCAACGAAACGGCCGTGCCCCAACCGCCGCTGCCACCGAACCGGGTCAGGTTCTCCACCGTTTCACCGGCCAGCAGCGTGGCCAGCTCGGCCTCGTCCAGGCGCAAGCGCATTGTCTGTTCCTGCAACTGCACCTTCATGAGGCAACGTCCTCCCATTGGGTGGGCGTATTGCAGTTGACCAGGGCGCCTTCATCGGCATGGGCCAGGCGCAGGGTCTGCGCGTCCAGCCGGTGTTGCAGGGCCTGCAGGGAGCGCGGGCCGAGGGGATCGTGGATCATGGTTTCGAGGATCGTGCGGCTTTCATTGCCTACATTAAACAGCATCGGAAGCGGATGCCCCTCAAAGATCGTGCAAGCGCCGCGATGTCGCTCACGCAGCTGCTGCAACAGCTCCGGGGTCAACCGGGGTGTATCCACCGGCACCACCCAGGCAGGGCCATCGGGCATCTGCATCGCCACGCTGTACAGGCCACCCAGTGGCCCGCAGCGCGTGATCTGGTCCGGCACGCCGCCGAACGCCGGATAGCGTCCACTCACCCAGACCCGGTCTGCCCCGGCCAGCCGCAAGGTGCCGCGCATGTGCTCCAGCAGCGTGCGACCCTGCCAGGGCAGCAATGCCTTGTCCCGGCCCATCCGGCTGGACAGGCCGCCGGCCAGCACGATGCCGGCAATGGGCGTTTTCACGCGGGAAACCCGACCACGCCATGCGTGGCCGCTCCTGCCAAGCGCGAGGGGAAGGCGCCATCCAAGCATGGAGCAACCGTGCAGGTACGCCTCAGTAGAGCCACGCCATGCGTGGCTGCTTCTGCCAAGCGCGAGGGGAAGGCGCCATCCACGCATGGCGTGGATCTACTGCCGTCAGTGGTGATCATGCGCCGGTTCACCATCGGCGTGGCACAGCGTGCAGCCTTCGCTCCACTCGCTGTCGCCGTCCTCGTAATGTTCCTGCTTCCAGATCGGGCACTGGTGTTTCACCGCCTCGATCAACTGCCGGCACGCGCGGAACGCTTCATCACGGTGCGGGCTGCCCGCAGCCACCACCACCGCAACATCGCCAATGCCCAAGCGGCCCTTGGCATGCGCCACATACAGCTTCAGCTTCGGCCCGAACGTCGCTTCGATCTCCGCCGCGAAGCGCTGGATCTCGTTCAGCACCAGCGGTTCGAACAGGTCATAGGTGATGCCGGTCACCGGCCGCCCCACATTGAAGTCGCGCACCTTGCCGATGAACACATCGATGCCGCCGAATGCCGGGTCGGACACCGCCGCGATGCCTTCGGCCGGGTCGATGGCGTGCTGCGCACGGTCCACCACCTTTGCCGTCGCGTTGCTGCTCATGGCTCAGCCCCCGCTCACCGGCGGCAGGATCGCCACCTTGCCATCGGCAGGCAGCGCCTCGTGGTCACGCAGCACGCGCTGCTGGTCGGCAAAGGCCGAATAGTCCAGCAACCCGGCGCGGAAACCGGGAAAGCGCACCGGCAACAGCTCACGCAGCGCCTGGCGCAGATCGGCCACCGTGCCACCGGCCACCTCCAGCGCGATCTCGCGGCTGGCATCCAGATCGGAAAACGCACCGAACAACTGCAGATTCACCTGTTTCATCATGACTCCTGGGTTGCCAGCTGCAGCGGGTCCTGATGGCCCCAGCCCTGCACGCGCACCGGTGTGCCGGCCGCGACGAGGTCCCCCTCGCCCTCCAGCACCACCCAGGCGTTGGCCTGCAGCATGGATTTCAAACGGAACGATTCCTGCCCAGACAGCACGCGCGCGCTCAAGCGCCCCTGCGCGTCCACGTCCACCCGCGCACGCGCGTGGAAGCGCAGGCCCGGCGGCTTGCGCACATCGGCCTGCAACGGCAGCTGCAGCAGCGGCTCTGCGGCCAGGCCCAGCAGGCGACGCAGCACCGGTTCAACGAAGAAACGCTGCCCCACCGCCGCCGACACCGGATTGCCCGGCAGGCCGAAATACAGCGCTCCATCGGGCAGCACTGCAAACAGCAGTGGCTTGCCCGGGCGGATCGCCACCTTGTGGAACACGATGCGGGCGCCGCGGGCGCGCAACGCATCGGGAATGAAGTCGTAGCGGCCGGCCGACACCGCGCCGGTGCTGATCAGCACCTTCGCACCCGCAGCCAGCGCGTCGTCCAGCACCGCATCGAAGGCAGCCACGTCATCGCCCACCGTGCCCTGCCACACCACCTCGGCACCGGCGGCCTGCAGGCGGGCGATCAGGTAGGGCCGGTTGCTGTCACGGATCTGTCCGGAGTCCAGCGCCTGCGCCGCTTCGGTCACCAGCTCCTTGCCGGTGGCAATGACCGCGACCTTCGGCCGTGCCACCACCGCCACCTCGGCCACGCCGATGGCGTGCAGCAGAGTGCGTGCATTGATGTCCAAGGCCTGCCCGGCCTGCAGCACGCGCTCGCCTTCTTCCACGTCCTGTCCGCGCAGGCGCACGTTCTGGCCAGGTTTCACCCCGCTCTTCAACGCAATGCGGGTCGGGCGACCCTGCTCGCTGGCAAGGATCTCCACGTTCTCGATCGGCACCACCGTATCCAGCCCAACCGGCATGCGCGCGCCAGTCATGATTTCCCATGCACCGTCGCCGCCCTCGGCACCGGCGTCGCCCGCCGCCTGCCAGCCCTGCACCACAAATTCGGTATCGCTTTCCAGCGGGGCGCCATCGGCGAACAGCGCGAAGCCGTCCATCGCCGAGTTGTCGAACGGCGGCAACGACTGCCCGCTGATGATGTCCGTGGCCAGGATGCGACCCGCAGCCTCATGCAATGCCAGCCGCTCGGCCGGCAGCGGCGTGGCCGCCTCCATCAGGTGCTGCAGCGCTTCGCTGTAGGCAATCATGCGTGGCCACCGCCATCGACCATCGCCACCGCGTGGCCCAGCACCGGCGCCAGAATGTCCAGACACTGCGCGGCCGCACGCGGGCTGCCCGGCAGCGCAAACACCAGCATGTCATCCAGCTGCACCACCTCGGCCCGGCTCAGCCAGGCCATCGGCGTGTGCTGCGCACTCAACGCGCGCACCATCTGCGCCAAGCCGTGCACCGGTCGCGCATTCAACGAACGCAGCGCCTCCGGGGTCAGGTCACGCGGGCCAAGCCCGGTGCCGCCGGTACACAGGCACAGGCGTACGCCCTCGCCCGCCAGCGCACGCAGCCGGCCCGCCAGCGGCTCGATGCCATCGGGCAATACCTCGGCAGTCACCACCTCGCCACCGAGCGTCTGCAGCCCGCTCACCAGCTTCGGCCCGGACTCATCGGCATAGCCACCCTCGCTGGCGCGATCGCTCAGGGTGATCACCGCGCAGGCCGCACCGTTCAGGCCCTTTGGCGGGCGCGGCCTGAAGCGCGCGCGCTCCCCCTCGTCCATGCCGTCGGGATGCAGCCACAGGCCGCGCTTGCCGCCCTCCTTGAACAACAGGCGGACGCCCTCGATGCGCAGCGCCGGCTCCACCGGCTTGCTCAGGTCGTACAGGGTCAGCAGTGCCGCGTTGACGCCGGCAAGCGCCTCCATCTCCACACCGGTGCGGGCCTCGCTGGCGCACTCGCACCACACACGTATCGCCTGCCGCTCCGGCACCGGCGCGCAGTACACCTGCACCAGTTCCAGCGGCAGCGGGTGGCACAGCGGCATCAGCATCGAGGCCATCTTGGCGCCCTGCAGCCCGGCAATCTCGGCCATCACCAGCGCATCGCCCTTGGGCAACCGGCGCTCGACAATCAGTGGGTAGGCCACCGGGCCGGCATGCAGCTCGCCCACCGCCACCGCGCGGCGGCGGGTAATACGCTTGTCGCGCACATCGGCCATGTGGAAGGCCGCCTTCAGATCACCCGGCATCGTGTTCCTCATCCTCCAATCGAAGCCAGGTGCGGAATCAATCCGGTCTGGCCCTGGTGCAATCCGTGCCCGGCCGCTTTCAGGCCAAGCTGTGTGGTGATGCGTGCCAGCAGCGCGTCCTGGTCGTCGTCGCTCTGCAGCAGCGGGCGCAGCGGCACGCCGAATTCGCCGAACAGGCACAGCCGCAGGTCGCCCTTGGCGGTCACCCGCAGGCGGTTGCAGCCCTTGCAGAAGTCACGCGAGTACGGGGCGATGATGCCCACCGTGCCGCGATGCTGCGGGTGGCTGAACTCGCGCGCGGGGCCGGCGTCGTCCGCGCGCGGGCGCTCGTGCCAGCCAGCGGCCAGCAGCTGCTCGATCACCACATCGGCACGCAGATGGTGGCGCTGGAAATAGGCTTCGTTGTCGCCGGTACGCATCAGTTCGATGAAGCGCACGCTGAAAGGACGGTCGCGCAGGAAGTCCATCCACTGCGGCAGCTCGTCGTCGTTCAGGCCGCGCAGCAGCACCGCGTTGAGCTTGATGGCCGGCAGGCCAAGTGCCTGCGCCATCTCCAGCCCCTGCTGGATGTCCGGCAGGCGGTCGTGGCCGGTGATGGTCCTGAAGCGCTCGCGCTGCAGGCTGTCCATGCTCACGTTCAGCGCGGTCAGGCCGGCGCGGTGCCAGCCCGGCAGGCGACGCGGCAGCAGCGTGCCGTTGGTAGTGATGGCCACCTTGCGGATGCCCGGCACGGCCGCCACCGTGGCGATGATCTCGTCCAGGTCCTTGCGCAGGCTGGGCTCGCCACCGGTAAGGCGGATCTTGCTCATCCCCAGCATGGCAAACGCGCGCACGAGGCGCGCGATCTCGTCCACCGCCAGGAAGCGCGGGCGGCCGTCGGCCTGATAGCCATCGGGCAGGCAGTAGCTGCAACGGAAGTTGCAGGCCTCGGTCAATGACAGACGCAGATACGGGAAGCGGCGTCCGAACCCGTCGGTGAGTTGGCTCATGGCTGTTTCACTCCTGAGCCCACCATGCCGCTGGGCGCCTGAACAGGTTGTCGACCCGAGCCCTCAGAGTGCGCCGGGGCGCTGAAAGCGTCAACCCGGCGCTCGACTGCGGTGGCGCTGGGGGGTACGGCCTTCAACCCTGTCGTTTTCGAACCGGCCGCTACGTCCCGCTTCTTCACCCAACCACGACACCTGTCGCAGATTACCTGGTCGCGGTGGGTCATCGCGGCAGCCAGCAGTGCCGGTACTTAACAGCGTGGTTCAATGCCGAAAGCGTCTCCAATCGTGAGCTATTTGCAACTCTTCTGATTGGCATTGCACAGCGACGCGGGCTCAGATGGCGTGCCACCGAAAACGGGTGGCCGGGTTTCGAATCCCGTGTTGGCGTTGAGTGATTGCGCTTGCCAGCCGGCGTCCACATTCCGTGGCGCCGGCTGGCAATCCGTCTGCCGGCTATGGCGGGCGGTGCGTGGGGGCGTTCGCGCCCACCGGCTTGACGTCAACCCGGATTCGAACCACGTACCGCCCGCCACCTCTGTGTGGCGGCTACCGATTGCCTTGCACGGAGCCTCGCCATGAACGGATCTGACCTTCCCCACCTGCACGCCTACAGTGACCCGGCCAACGCCGATGACCTGGCAGAGGCTGTGCCCCGTGCGGATGCGAACACCCTGAGTGCCAACCTGAGACGCATCGGCAAAGGCGCCGCCGCCGACGGGCAGCCCTGGCCAGAGCGACACCAGTTGCCCGGGCGCTGCATGGCGCTGGCCGATGCCGATTGCGCATTGGCCGGCTTGCGGGTGGTGCAGGAGGTGCTGCTGGCAGCGGAGCGGACCCGGCAGAACGGCGAGCCCGAGGACTACGTGGGCGACCAGGTGATGGAGGGGCTGATGCTGGCGTGCCTGGCGTTGAGTGCGCAGGCTGTGGGGCGATTGCAGGTGGAACGGTAAACGCGAACCGTTTGGAATGCACCCTGCGCCTCCAGGCTCACCAGCGAACGGGAAAAAACCCGTCGATACCACACGCCCCCTTTGTCTCCCGCATTCCTCCGTCTCAACAATGGCATTGCCCCACGCTCACTCGCCTGTTGCTCTCTTTCCGGATAGAGCAACCAGAAAGATCAGAACAAGGGCGATGCATACCGCCAGGTTGAACAAGAGGATGGGCCGTATGGCGAGGTAGAGCTCACCGACTCCCAGAGAAAAAGACCCATGATTTGCCTGCGAACCCAGCGCTCTGGCAATGATCTGAATCCACACAAGTGCAGCTATCTGAACAACAACGATTCCGATCGAGGAGAACAGCCGTCTGGTAGGAGTTCTGCCGACCATTGCGAAATACGTAAGTACCGAGAGAACTGCGTAGAAAGTAACCAGCGTCCAGATCATTGTCCTATCCCCCGCAGCCGCAGCCCGTAGGCCGGTTCCCCAACATCTCATGCATCGCTCTGATTGCACCGGCGTCGATATCGGCTGTGCTATCCATATCCCAGTTGTATGGTCGCCCCTGAAACACGTCTTCGATGTCATACACCATACCCGCGAGACTCGTCACCCCCCAGCCAACTGGGCCCCAAAGGTAGGCGGCACCATATCCCGCAACGTAGTTTCCGAAGCTCTCTGCACTCAACCTATTTCCGTCCACCAAAAAGGTATCTCGATCCTTTCCGATTCGACCATCATTCTTTGCCCTATAGTCAAGAATGGTGGTGCTATTCAAAAAAACCATCGTGACTCCAAGTGGATTGAGGGCGCTGCGCCTTGCGTACGTCAGTTCCTCGTTTGTCTCACATGCTGAATAGTCTTTCAGTCCAAGCGGATCCGTCCGGCCTGCAGGCATAGCAGATGAATAGAGATAGCTGTTGATCCCGCCACTCAGACCAATCGGATCACTCTGCGAATACCGCCCCACTGCGGGGTCATACTCGCGCTGGTAGTTATAGAACAGCCCACTCGCATCCGTCGACTGCTGGCCGGGGAAGCGCAGCGCCAAGTCGAACGCCACGCCATCGCCATCCGGATCAGCAGTAGGAATCTGATCACCGAACACTTCGCTCTTGTTGCTCCACTCCCAGATCGCAACATCGTGCACGGGGTCGATCACCACGCGCGGCGTGCCTAAATGGTCCGGTTGGGGTCCAGCTGGTCCGCACCGAGCGGGGCTGGAAGATCTTTTCGGTGATCTATTCGATACGTGACAAACGCAGTCCCGCGGAGAGCTGATACTTCCTTTCAGCCAATCAACGTCAGCCAGTCAACGTCAATCGCCGCGAGCAGCAGAATCCTGATTCCGCAACCGCGCCGCAAAATACCGCGTAGGCGATTGCCCCAGCGCTTTCTTGAACATCGTGATGAACGCCGTCACCGATTCATAGCCCAGGGTTTCAGAAACCCGCTGCACCGCCGCGCCGCCGGCAAGCTCGCGAATCGCAACCAGCAGATGCAGCTGCTGCCGCCAGCGCCCGAACGACAGACCGGTTTCCCGATCAATCAGCCGCGTCAACGTGCGCTCACCCAACGCCAGGCGTTTGGCCCACTCGCTGATGGTGCTGCGGTCGGCCGGATTGACCGACAGCGCCGCAGCCAGCGCACGGATCTTGGGGTGGTCGCTCACAGGCAGGTACAACCGCTCGGCCGGCATCTGCACCAGTTCGTCCAGCAGCACTCGCGCCAGGCGATCGGTGTGCCCGCCGCGCGGGTAGTCCTGCGGTGCATCGGCCAGGTGCAGGATCATCTCGCGCACCATCGGCGAGATCGACAGCGTCACGCAGTGCAGTGGCAGGTCGACAACGCCTGGCTCGACGAACAGATAGCACAGGCGGGCGTTGGCGGTGGCCCGGTTGCTGTGCGGCATGCTGCCCGGAATCCACACGCCGCACTGTGGCGGCACGATCCACAACGCATTGGCCACCTCGCAGGTCACCGCGCCATGAAGTGCCAGGATCAGCTGTCCCTTGCGGTGGTCATGCACTGGAATCTCGGCATCGTGGTCGGCCACCTGCAGGCGGCTGGCCACTGCCGGCCGATCCGTCGCGTCCGGGTCCAGATCAAAGCCAGGCAGTGAAATGCGAGTCATTCTCGATGACCGGATTCAGCGATAGACTGACATTCTAGCGAAATTCGGCGGCGGGGCTCGCTGAATACGATGGCGCCATGCACATCCCCGCCCCTACCCGCCCTTGGCGTTCGCGCCCCATCGCGCTGTTGACGTCGCCCGCATTGAAGGTCGACCGCGAAGCGGTGCTGTTCTCGCTCAAATGCCTGCTCGCCGTGATCCTCGGGCTGTATGTCTCGCTGCGCATCGGCCTGACCCGCCCGTTCTGGGTGATCGGCACTGTGTACCTGGTGTCGCAGCCGATGTCCGGCGCGACACTCAGCCGTGGCCTGTTCCGGCTGCTGGGAACGATCGGCGGTGCGGTTGCTACGGTGCTGCTGGTGCCGCGGTTCGCGAACGCGCCGATGGTGTTGAGCGTGGTACTGGCCGCCTGGATGGGCCTGTGCCTGTATTTGGCCATGCTCGACCGCACACCGCGTGCGTACGCCTTCCTGCTGGCCGGGTATACCACCAGCCTGATTGGTTTCCCGGCGGTGATGGTGCCCGATGACGTCTTCACCATCGCCATCACCCGCGTGCAGGAAATCTCCATCGGCATTCTTGCGGCGACGCTGGTCCATGGCCTGCTGTGGCCACGCCGGGTCTCGCCGCGTGTGCACGCGCGCTTGGCATCGATCCTCGCCGATGCGGAGCGCTGGACGCGGGACATGCGCGCTGGCGCAAACGAAACGGTACTGGCTGCGGATCGCTCCAAGGTAGCCGCAGATCTCCTCGACCTGCACACGCTGTCCATCCACCTGCCGTTCGACAGTGTGCACGGCGTCGCCCAGGTGCAGATCCTGCGCGCACTGCATGACCGGATGCTCGATGTGCTGATGCTGTCCAGCGCCGTGGACGAATCAATGGCCCAGCTGCGCGCGCAGCCCGCTGGCACGGCGCACACAGCATGGCCGGACCTGCTGCGTGCAGATCTCTGCGCACGTCAGGCCGAACTCGACGCTGCGCATCACGACTGCCGGCTGCTGGAAGAGCAGCTGCACGCTGCCCGCCCGGACTGGCGCCGGCATGTGCCCGCGCACCTTGCCAGGAAGGCGAGCGGTCATGTGCTGCATCGTGACCACCGGATCGCCCTGCGCAGCGCCTTGGGTGCCTTCGTTGGCATCGTACTGGCCTGCGCGCTGTGGATCATTACCGCGTGGTCCGATGGTGCAACCGCCGTCTCCATCATCGGCACGGCCTGCGTGTTGTTCGGGACCACCGAGGCACCTGCCGGGCATGTCATGCGCTATCTGATCGGGTCGACCATCGGCGTGGTCATCGGGCTGTTCTACGCGCTGGTGATCTTTCCGGGCCTGTCCGATTTCGTCGGCCTGGCCATGGCACTGGCGCCGGCACTGCTGGTGTGTGGCTCGTTCCTCGCCCGCCCGCCGTTCATCATGGCCGCATTGGGGGTAGTGCTCACCTTCCCCCTCATCGCCGGGTTGGGTGCCACCAATGCCACCCACGTCGCGGGCGCGCTCAACAGCAGCGTCGCGCTGTTCGTGGGCACGGCGGCGGCGCTGTGCAGCATGTCGCTGTTGCAGACGCTGGACAGCAATCGCAGCCGCGCGCGCCTGCAGGATGTGATCCGGCGGGACATCGCACGCCGCGCCGCCGGGCAGGTACGAAATGCCAGCGACTGGACAAGCCGCATGGTGGATCGGCTTGCGCTGCTTGCCCCTCGCCTGCGCGGCCATCCGGCTGCAGCCCCCACGTTGCGGACGCTGTTTGCGGACATGCGCGCGGCCAGTGCCGTGGCCGAACTTCGTGTGATCGGCAGGACGCTCATGGACCAGAGCAGCCGTGATTGTCATGCGCTGCTGATGCACAGGGCCACTGCCCACTTCCGCACACCCGCTCCTCGCCCGGCAAGCCCGCCGCTACTGGAATCGCTCGAACGCACACGCGAGGTCATCCTCGCTGGCAGCGCGACCGGAACCGAGCATGTTCTTGCACTGCTTTCCGGCCTGCGCCGCGACCTGCTCGCTCATGAGGACTGAGTCGATGTTCTCCGATATCTCCATTGACGGCGTCTTCGTTCCCGGCCTGCTGGCGGTGGCACTCATCGCGCTGGCGCTGTCGATGATGGCCTCGCGGCTGCTGGCAAGCCTCGGCCTGTACCGGCTGTTCGCCTATCGCCCGCTGGTGGGCCTTTCGCTGTTCGTGATCCTGGCGGAGCTGCTGATCCAGCTCGCGCCCCTGCTTGAGAAACTGAAATGAAGCACCTGTTGAGTGTCATTGGCCGCTGGAGCGCAACGCTCTGCCTGTTCGTCGTTGCCGTGATCGCGGCGCTGTCCCTGTGGAACCGCTACGAAGCGCAGCCGTGGACGCGCGACGGCCGCGTGCGCGCCGATGTGATCCGCGTGGCGTCGGACATGGGCGGGCTGGTCACCCAGGTGCTGGTGCAGGACAACCAGCGGGTGAAAGCCGGGCAGCTGTTGCTGGTGCTGGACCAGCCGCGCTACGCCGCCGCGCTGGACAAGGCCGATGCCGCGGTGAACAGCGCGCAGGCCACGCTTGCCCTTGCCCGCCGTGAATCGAAGCGGGACATCGCGCTGGGCAACCTGGTGGCTTCGGAAACGCGGGAACGCAATGCCGCCAAGGTCGATACCGAAGTGGCCGGCCTTGCACAGGCCCGAGCGGAGCGGCGGGTGGCGCTGCTGAACGTGCAGCGCACCGAAGTGCGCGCCAGCGCCGATGGCATCGTCACCAACCTGGACCTGCACCCGGGCGACTTCCTGCAGCCGGGTGCCCAGGCGCTGGCACTGATCGACAGCGCCAGCCTCCGGGTCGAAGGCTATTTCGAAGAAACCAAGCTCAACTGCATCAACGAAGGCGATGCCGCTGTCGCCCGCCTGATGGGCGATGACCGCGACGTGCATGGGCACGTGGAGAGCATCGCCGCCGGCATTGCCGACGATCAGCGCGCGAGCACCCACAACCTGCTGCCATCGGTTGCGTCAACCTATACCTGGGTGCGGCTGGCGCAGCGGATACCGGTGCGCATCCACTTGGACGACGTAGCACCGGATACGCGCCTGATCGTCGGCAGGACCGCCAGCGTGACCATCACGCCGCGCGCGCAGGGAGCCTGCAAGTGATCGGCACCGCATCACGCGTGGGCGTGCTCGCCTGTGCGCTGTCGCTGGTCGGCTGCGTGTCCGGCCCGGACTACACGCTGCCGGCCAACGCGGTTGCCGCCGCGCCGGCAGCCCGCCGCGCATTCGTATCGAGCCACCAGGCGGCCTACGCACAGGCCGAGCTGCCGGATCGCTGGTGGCAGCTGTACGACGATCCACGACTCGATGCTTACGTCAGCGAAGCACTGCGAGCCAACACCGATCTACGCGCGGCCGATGCCAACCTGCGCCGCGCCACGGCGATGGTGCTGCAGTACCGGGCCGAGGGCTCGGTAAGCACCGACGCAGATGCATCGGCCACGCTGGCCCATGCCGGGGGATATACCTCGCCCACCTCACCACCGCAGGTGTATGCGCTCGGCATCCACCTGGCCTACCCACTGGATCTGGCAGGTGGCATCCGCCGCGGTATCGAAGCTGCCAGCGCCGATGCAGAGGCTGTCGCTGCAGCACGTGACCAGGTGCGGGTGGTGGTCGCCGCCGCTGTCACCCGCGCTTATGTCGGCATCTGTTCGACCAACCTCACCCTGGCGGCGACGCAGCGGGTGCTCGCTACGCAGCGCGCTACGTTGGACGCCACCACCCGCTTGGCGGCCGGCGGACGCGGAACCGAGTTCGACGTCAGCCGGGCACGCGCGGCGGTCAACCGCAGTGCGGCGGCGGCGCCGCGTCTTGTTGCCGAACGGCAGGCGGCCCTGTTCGCGCTGGCGGCGCTGATGGGACGCGTACCAGCCGACTATCCGCAGGACGTCGCCAACTGCCAACAACCGCCGCGCCTGCAGCAACCGGTTCCGGTCGGCGATGGTGGCCAGTTGATCCAGCGCCGCCCAGATGTCCGCGCGGCCGAGCGCAGCCTGGCGGCCGCCACCGCGATGATCGGCGTGGAAACGGCAGCCCTGTACCCACAGGTGAGCATCGGCGCGTCCGCCGGCACGGCAGGTTCATTCAAGCAGCTGCTGAGCAGCGACAGCGTCGGCGCGTCCTTCGGACCGCTGCTGTCGTGGCGCTGGCCGAACCGCCGCGCAACCCGGGCGCGGATCGATGCGGCCGGCGCCAACGCCGATGCCACGCTGGCATCGTTCGATGGCGTGGTGCTGGACGCGCTGCGGCAGACCGAAACTGCGCTGTCGGCCTACGCGCAGGAGATCGATCGCGAGCACAGCCTTGCCCTCGCCCGCGACGACGCGGCACATGCGAGCGACCAGGCCGGGCAGTTGTACCGGTTCGGCAGGATCGACTTCATCGACGTGCTGTCTGCCGAGGCTGCGCTGGCCGATGCAGAGTCTGCCCTGGCAGCATCGCGCGCGCAGCTGGGGGACCGTCAGGTGGATCTGTTCCTGGCGCTGGGTGGGGGCTGGGCGGGACCGGCTGCCACCCCGGAATCGACCACGCTGGTCGCGCCATAGAACACTGCCGCATTTCCATTGCCTGCGGTAGAGTGGCGCGGACCTGGCGGGGAGCGCTGGGCACAACCAGGGATCACTTGAATGATGTACGCCAAGCAAGGCCGTACCGTTCCTCTGTGCGTGGCCGCAGCCATCATGGTCTTCGGTGTCACCGGCTGCACGTTGAAGAATCCGGCAATGTTGGGGAGCGCGCGGCTTCCGGCCGAACAACAGGTGGTCATCTCTGGGCAGGGAATCTACCCCG
Source organism: Stenotrophomonas sp. FW305-C-20-S1 (assembly GCF_058783335.1). Taxonomy (NCBI): domain Bacteria; kingdom Pseudomonadati; phylum Pseudomonadota; class Gammaproteobacteria; order Lysobacterales; family Lysobacteraceae; genus Stenotrophomonas; species Stenotrophomonas sp. FW305-C-20-S1. The sequence continues at coordinate 354,543 of NZ_JBYTEK010000001.1, forward strand.
AACGCGAGTTGGCGCTGAATGTCTTCACCATCGATGGTACGTCGGTGAATGGACTGCGCACGCCCAGCTACCACCTGCCGCCGGGGCAGCATACCTTTAGCGTGCAGGCGACCTCCGAACTGCGCGCGGGTTCGGAGATGGGAATGCTGACATCCAGCATGAAGGTCGCCAGGTTGGAGGTCACGATAGACACCGTGGCTGGCCACACCTATGTGCCCAATGCACGCACGCGCGACGGCCGCATTGCGATCTGGTTCGATGACATGGGACCGGCCTACCCACAGGAATGCCTGCCGTTCTATCGCATCGCTGCGATACGGCCGATCCTGGCGATGTATCGGCACAAGAAGACCTGCAACCTGACCCAACCCGCCGTGCCACCTGCATCGAAGCCGCCTGCGCCGAAGGACATTTCGCCATCGCCGTCGCTGATGCACTATATGAAATGGTAGTCAGCCATCACCGGTACCCAAGCGTGCAGAACTGCAACGGACGCGCGTTGCTGTGCCACGAAACATCCACCAAGCAGGTTCATTCAAGCAGCTGTTGAGCAACGACCGTGTCAGCGCATCCCCGGACCGCTGCTCACACGTATCGCGGCCGAATCGTCGCGCAACCCAGGCGCGGGTGGATTCTGGCGGGCACAACGCCGATGCCGCGCCGGCATCGTGAGCGGCTGGCCTGTGAAACCAGCCGCTCCCGCACTGCCATCGATGTTGCGGCCCTGGGCTTACTTCGGCATCAGCACCGAATCGACCACATGCACCACGCCGTTGGACTGCCTCACGTCGGCGGTGGTTACTGCAGACTTGCCGCCTTTGGCGTCGACCACCCAGACCTTGCCATCCTGCAGCTTCACCGTCAGCGCTTCACCCTGCACCGTTTTCAGCGTGCTGCTGCCACCGTGGCTGCGCGCTGCTGCGGTCAGCTGGGTGGAGGTGTAGGTGCCCGGTACCACGTGATAGGTCAGGACCTGGGTCAGCTTGGCCTTGTTTTCCGGCTTCAGCAGCGTTTCCACGGTGCCTGCGGGCAGCTTGGCGAACGCCTGGTTGTCGGGAGCAAATACGGTGAACGGACCCTTGCCGCTGAGCGTGTCAACGAGCCCGGCCGCCTTCACCGCAGTCACCAGGGTGCTCAGGTTCTGGGCGGTGGAGGCGTTTTCGACAATGGTCTTGTTCGCGTACATCGGCACGCCACCCACCATCGGGTTGTCGGCGGCGAAGGCGGCCGGGGCAGTTGCGCAGGCAACCGCGACGGTGGCGGCAAGGGTCAGGCGCTGGATCTGGGTACGCATGTTCGTGTCCTCGTTGATCGCCCTACCGGGCTGGGAAATGCGCAGCATTCGCTGCCGTCACTGCACCACCTTGCAGCCATGCGGGAATGCAGGGCATCCGTAGCAGCAGGGAAGAAGCGTTGCGTGCATGAGGGCATACGCCGCAAGCCGATGACCGGATGCATCGCCTGGCGCTGGGGCAGTGAACGGTTCAACAACGTGCACAGCGCGTCGCGAGCGCCATTTCCCGGCCGCAGGCTACCAGTCACCGGCTGCGGGCGTGTGTTGATGGTCCGCATTCAACCCTGGCGAACAGGAACATGGCCGCCCGCACACTTGCATCGGGCGTGCAGCGCGGCGACGATGCGGTTCGGTTTAGGGGAACCCTGCATGGAATTGCTGACACTCGATCATTTCGCCCGCCACGTTGATCAGACCTTCTCGGCAGTCATCAACGACGGCGAGATTCCATTCGTGCTTGTGGAGGCACGGGCGCTGAATCCATCGCAGCTGCCGCCAGGTCCGGCGCGGGCGCCGTTTTCGCTGCTGTTCCGCAACAGCTCGGCCTTCCTGTTTCCGCAGCAGATCTATCTGATGCGCCATGCCGACATCGGTGAAGTGGGGATTTTCCTGGTGCCGGTAGCGCGTGAGCAGGCCGGATTCCTGTATCAGGCGATCTTCAACTGAGAATGTGAGCCCGCGGCCAGGCTTGCGGCGGCGTGTCGCCGGCTCAGCCCGGTGCCCAACGCAGCAGCAGATGCGAGCCCTGGTCGTGGATTACGGTAAAGCCTGCGCGCCGGTACAGGCGCTGCGCAGCAATGTTGTCGGCCTGCACATGCAGGGTCATGCCGCAGCCCAGCGCGGCGGCCTCGCCTTGGCTGTGGCTGATCAGCGCCGCAGCCAGGCCTCGTCCGCGCTCACCGGGAAACAGGCAGACATCGACAATCAGGTGATCTGATGTTCCGCGCTGCAGGTAATAGCGGCCAACCGGCACACCGCCACGCTCTATGGCAAGAAAATCCGAATCGCCGTAGTGCGCCTGGTAGTGCTGGTGCTGCAGTGAGAACTGGCTGTCGAGAAACGCGCGCTTGGCCGCCTGGGGCCAGGGCACCGGAGCCAGTTCCTCGGCGCGGGTGCTGGCGTAGAGTTCGCGCAGCCACGGCACGTCATCATCGTGCAGCGGGCGCAGGGCATACCCGCGCTCGCACAGCCACGCGGGGGTACGCAGGCGGTCGTCGCGGCCCGCCGGAAATGAAGTGAGCTGCGACGACGCCTGCATGTCTTCAGCTGAAGCTGGGAAACACACCCTGCAACGCAATGCAGAAATTCGTCGCGAGGTAGGGCTGGCGGTTCTCGTGGGGCTGGCCGCCACCGGACGGACCGATCATGTTGGGACTGAACTGTGCGTTGGCGGTGGCGTTTGGCACGAACGGCGCCCCTGAGGTCGGCAGTCCCAGGTAGTTGCCCGCTACCGGGGTGCTGGTGCGCTTGGACTGGTCGGGCTGGTTGTAGATCGTCAGGGAGTGGCTGTGCGTCGGCATTTCCGTCTGGGTCAACGCCACCGAATTGCTGCCATAGGTTTCACCGATTCTGCGCGGGGACAACCCCGCACCCTGGCCCTGTTCGGTGGCCACGCGGTTGACGAAGTTGGGCAGCTGGAACGTCGTTTGTCCGTCGCCACCGTACTGGGTGCCCAGCAGCGAAAACAGGGCCGTGTTCTGCCGGATGGCCAAGGTGGCGCCGTTGCAACTGGCCCAGCCATAGGGCGCGAAGTTGAAGCCGAACAACTGGATTTCGCCGATGAAAGGTTCGGTCATGGTCGTATCCTGGAATCGAGTATGCGCAGGTGGCCGCTCAGCCTTGCGAAGGGAAGACGCCAGCCCAGGCGATGCAGAACTGCACCGTGAGCGTGGGCATCTCGTTGTCGTGCGGCTGGTTGCCACCCATGCTGACAACTGCGTTGGCGGCCAGGGTCGCGCCGTTGGCGCCAGTGATGTCGGTGACGTACATGGTCTCGCCTGACAACGCTGCCGGCACTACGGTAGCGCCAACCGCACCGGTGGTTGCCAGGACGGTGCTGGCCATCAGCGAGGGGGTATGTTGCGGCAACTGCGTCTGCAGCAGGGTGACGCTTTCGCTGCCGGACATCTGCCCCATCACGTAGGAACTCAATCCCGTTCCACGGCCTTGGTGGATCGGCACGCGGCCGCGCAGGTCAGGCACACCGAAGGTGCTGGCGCCGTCACCGCCATAGGTGGTGCCGATCACAGCGTACAGCACCTGGTACTCGGCAATCGATTGAAGCGAACCGTCGCATGCGAACCAGCCGTTGGGCACGCGCGAAAAGCCGAACATGCGGATTTCTCCGACGTAAGGGGTGCTCATGGGGAACTCCTGTAATGGGCGTCGGAAGAATCAGTTGCGCGACGGGAAAATGCCGTTCAACGCGATCACGAAATTGATCACGGTGTAGGGCTGCAGGTTCGGATGCGACTGGCTGCCGCCGCCCGGCCCCACGCCCTGCAGCGGAACCAGGGTGCCGTTGGCCGGTCCGAAGATGGCGCTGCCGCTGGTGCCGTACAGGCCCCCGGTAGGGTTGCGGGCCGTACCTGCAGTGGTGGTTCCGTTGACCACCGGAATGTGGGCCGGAACCTGAGTGGCCAGCAGGGTAACGTTCTCCACACCGCCCACTTCGCCCTGGCTGTAAGGCGCAGGATTCCAGTTGCCATCCACCGAATTGCCGGCGCCCACCGGGGTACGCGATTGCAGGTTGGGCAAGGCGAACGTGGTTCTGCCGTCACCGCCGTAAATGGTTCCCAGCAGAGAAAACAGCGCCTGGTTCTGCGCGATGGAAAGCAGCTGTCCGTTGCAAAGGGCGAATCCCCTGGGCGCGAACGCGAACCCCGTGAGCATTATCTGCCCGAGGAAGACTTCGGTCATACCTTTTCCCCCGAAAGGTTGGTGGCACGGACGTCATGTCCGCTGCCGGCGCTACTCTCGCTCACACTCCGCACGCCGTACAAGCGAAATTTTTGTGCGAATGCAACATTAATCCTTCATGAATATATAGGTACTTCCTTTTATACCCTGAATCCTGCTTGAATAATCGCCAGCAGTTCGCAAGGGGTGCGGTACCGGGTCCAGCTCGGTGTCCGCGGACAGGGGTAAGGTCTCGCCGTTTTGGCTCGATGTCCTTGGGACGATCGAGCCCGCGCGGTGCCAACAGGGGCAGAACATGCATCAGTCATCAGCGCAACGCGTGCAGACGCCGCGTGCGCGTTCACACGTCTTCTTTTCTTCGTTCTGCTCCTGGCTCGCCCTCGTGCTGTTGTGCGCAGGCAGCCTGTGGCCGCAGCTGGCAACGGCAGCACCATCGACCTTCTGCCCGACGCTGAGCATGTCGGTCGCCAACAGTGGCTCGCAGACCATCAACATCAACGGTTGCCACGGCGGCTTCGGCATCTCTGCGGGCACCGCGGCGACCCCGCACGGCAGCCGCACCGTCGGCGTGCAGTCGGGTGCCAACCTGCCGCTGACGTACACCCACAACGGCGACAGCGCGACCAGCGATACCTTCGTCATCCAGGACGACTCGAACGGTGACATCACCGTCACCGTCACCATCGCTCCGGCATCAGCCATCACCCTCGCCGCCTCGCCTGCGGTCAACCTGACGGTTGGCGTGCCTTTCAGCACCAGCCTCAGTGCCAGCGGCGGCACCGGACCGTACACCTACAGCCTGGACACCGGTTCCATTCCGCCGGGCCTGAGCCTGAGCGGAAACACCATCAGCGGTACACCCACCCAGCGCGGCGCCTACGCCTTCACCATCCGCGCCACCGACAGCACCTCGGCCAGCGGCGTGCGCTCCTTCAGCGGTTCAGCAGCCAACCCGACCCTTGCCATCGCGCCGTCGTCGCCCTCTGCGGCGCAGGGCCTTGCCTACTCGGTGACCTTCACTGCCAGCGGCGGCGTGCCCGGCTACACGTTCGCGTATGAAAACGGCACGCTGCCGCCTGGCTTGACCCTGAGCGGCGCGACCCTGAGCGGCACGCCCACCACCCAGGGCAGCTACACCTTCGGCATCCGCGTCACCGACAGCAGCAGCGGCACCGGCAGCTACGCCGAGGTCGAGACGGTGACCCTGCAGGTGATTCCGCCGCCGACCATCCTGGTCAACCCGTTCACCGTCCCGGGTGCAACCGTTGGCGCGGGCTACAGCCAGACCCTCAGCGGCAGCGGTGGTACCGCGCCCTACACCTTCGCCATCACCGCAGGCTCGCTGCCCGCCGGGTTGAGCCTCAACACCAGTACTGGCGCACTGGCCGGCACGCCGACCGCAGCCGGCACCTTCAACTTCACCGTGACTGCGACGGACGCCAATACGTTCACCGGTTCACGCGCCTATTCCCTGGTGGTGGCACTGCCGGTGATCGTGATCGCGCCGACGACACTTCCCGACGGCACGGTCGCGGCGGCATACAGCCAGTCTGTCAGTGCCAGCGGCGGCATTGCGCCGTACACCTATGCGATCACGGCAGGCGCGCTGCCCACCGGCCTGACCCTCGGCGGCACCGGCGGCATCACCGGCACACCGACGGCCGGCGGCACCTTCAACTTCACCGTGACCGCCACCAGCAACAGTACTGGCACCGGCGCACCGCACACCGGCTCCCGGGCCTATGCGCTGGTGATCGCTCCGCCGACCATCACTCTGCCGGCAAGCACGCTGGCCAACGGCACCCAGGGTGTGGCCTATAGCGCCATGCTGAATCCGGCAAGCGGCGGCACGGGAGCGTACAGCTATGCAGTGACCGCCGGGGCGCTGCCACCGGGCATCGTGCTGAACGCTTCCTCGGGCGCCCTGTCGGGTACACCTACATCCGCGGGTACTTTCAATTTCGCCGTGACCGCAACCGACAGCAGCACCGGCACCGGGCCCTACAGTTCCGCGCCGCGCGGCTATACGCTGCAGATCATCAACACCCCGCCTGTCGCCAATCCGCTATCGGCGAGCGTGGCCTACAACAGCAGCGCCAATCCGATCACGCTGAACATCTCTGGCGGCGTGCCGTCCTCGGTGGCCGTCGGTACCGCGCCGCTTCATGGCAGTGCGAACGCCAGCGGCACCTCCATTACCTACCAGCCCACCGCGGGTTACGCGGGCCCGGACAGCTTTACCTACACCGCAACAAACACCGCCGGCACCTCGGCGCCCGCAACGGTCAGTGTCACTGTCGGCAACCCGACCATCACCGTGACTGCGGGTGGCCCCATGAGCGCGCAGGTCGGCGCCAACTACAGCCAGACGTTCACCTGGAATGGCGGCACTGCACCCTATAGCGGCTTCACTGTCACCGGCCTGCCAGCAGGCCTCAGCGTTGGTGGCACTACCGCCACCAGCGTGACCGTAAGCGGCACGGTGAGCGCGGCGGGCAGCTTCAGCCTCGTCGCCACTGCCACCGACAGCAGCACCGGCACCGGTCCGTTCACCACCGGCCAGGGCTTCACGCTGACCGTTGGCGCGCCGACCCTGAGCATGACCCCGGCGCCGGGCAACCTGCCGATGAACTACGGCATGGCCACCACCATCAATTTCGCCAGCAGCGGTGGCACCGCGCCATACAGCTACGCACTGGTCTCCGGCTCGTTGCCGGTGGGCGTGAGCTTCAACTCTACCGGTCTGCTCAGCGGTACGCCGACCGTACCGGGCAATTACAACATCTCCGTGCGTACCACCGATTCCAGCACCGGCGCGGGCGCGCCGTTCGCGCTGCAGCAGAACTACACCATCGTCGTTGCCACGCCTGCAATCGCCATCGATCCACCCAGCGTGCCCAACGGCAGCGCAGGCGTGGCCTACAACGCACAGTTGAGCTCCAGCGGCGGCCTTGCGCCGTACAGCTACTCTCTGCTCAGTGGTGCGCTGCCGGTCGGCATGTCCTTCAATTCCGCTGGCGCGCTGACCGGCGTCCCGCGCTCGGATGGCAACTTCAGCATCACGGTGGGCTCCACCGATTCCAACAGCCAGACCGCCAACCGCGCGTACACCTTCACTATCGCCCCGGCAACCGTAGTGATCGCACCGGCCACCCTGCCCGGCGGCGCGGTCGGCACGGCCTATTCGCAGAACCTGAGCAGCAGCGGCGGCATCGCCCCGTACACCTATGCGATCGACTCCGGCGCCCTGCCCCCCGGCATTGCCTTCAGTTCGGCAGGCGTGTTCAGTGGTACGCCGACCACGGCCGGCAGCTATGCCGCAGTGGTGCGCTCCACCGACGACGCCGGCTACACCAGCATCCAGAGCTACACCCTCGTCATTGCCAACGCGGTGCCGGTGACGGTGGACGACAGCGCCACCACGCCGTCGCAGCAACCGGTGACGATTCCGGTGACGGCCAACGACGGCGGTGTGATCACCTCGATCGCCGTGGCCAGCGCGCCGGCACATGGCTCCGCCACAGTGAACGGCGTGACCGTTGTCTACACGCCGACGGGCACCTACTTCGGCGCCGACAGCTTCACTTACACCGCGACCGGTCCGGGCGGCACCTCGGCCCCGGCCACGGTGTCGATCACCGTCAATGCGTTGCCCGTCCCTGCCGGACAGCCGCGCGCGGCCATCCCTGCCGTGGCCGGCCAACCGCTGACCATCGACACCACGGTCGGTGCCACCGGCGGTCCGTTCACCGGTGTGACCCTGGTGACGCAGCCGGCCACCGGCACCACGACCGTGACCGGTACCACCATCACTTACACCCCGCTGGCCACCGCATCGGGCACGGCAAGCATCGTCTACACCCTGAACAATGCCTACGGTGCTTCGGCTCCGATCACCGCCACGATCACCATCAACCAGGTGCCGGTGGCGATCTCGCGCCGGGTCAGTGCAAATGCGGGTGTTGCGGCGGTGGTCGAGCTGACGACGGATGCAACGGGCGGCCCGTTCACTGCAGCCACCCTGGTGTCGCTGTCGCCGTCCACTGCCGGCACTGCCACCATCGCACCGTCCGGCAGTGGTGCCAGCGCGGGCTATCGCCTCACGTTCACCCCGGCGGCCACCTTCGCCGGTACCGCCACGGCCACCTTCACCCTGAGCAACACGTTCGCGACCTCGGTGCCGGCGATGATCGACTTTGATGTGATCGGCCGACCGGACCCGACCCTGGACGCGGAGGTGATGGGCCTGCTGGGCGCGCAGACCGCCTCCACCCGGCGCTTCGCCACCGCGCAGATCGGCAATTTCCAGCGCCGCATGGAAGGCCTGCATGGTGCCGGCAGAGGCACACGCTTCGAGAATGGCCTGAGCTTCGGCGTCGACCGCGATCGTCGCTGCCAGGATGAGGTACGACGCATGCCCGGTGGCGATTGCCGCCAGGTGACCGCGCTGGACGAATCTGTTCTGAGGGACGACGTTGCTGTCGCGCCCGCCGCTGGGGATCGCGGCACACGTAGGGGTGATGGCGATAACGGTGCCCTGACCCTGTGGACCGGCGGCTCGATCAACAGCGGTGATCGCGATGGTCGCTCAGGCAGCGCGGGCTTCGACTTCCAGACCAGCGGCATCAGCGCCGGTGCCGATACCCGGGTGAACCAGGCATTCGCCTTCGGCGGTGGTATCGGCTACGGCCGCGACACGACCGACGTCGGTCACAACGACACCCGCAGCCACGGCGAAAGCTACACCCTGGCCGCGTACGGCAGCTACCACCCGGGGCAGTACTTCTTCGTTGATGGCCTGCTGGGTTACCAGTTGCTGTCATTCGACTCACGTCGCTACGTGACCGCCAATGGCGCGATGGTGCAAGGCGACCGCGATGGCAAGCAGTGGTTCGCCTCGCTGTCGGTCGGCGGCGACTACCAGCGCGACCGCTTGTCGGTGAGTCCGTATGCGCGGCTGGACCTGGCCCGTGCAACATTGAACGGCTATACCGAACGCGGCGACGCGATCCACGCCCTGCGCTACGAGGACCAGGATGTGGACACCACCACCGCCAGCCTGGGCGTGCACATGGACTATCGCTACCCGGTCCGCTTCGGCACGCTCTCGCCACGGCTGCGGCTCGAATACCAGCACGATTTCCAGGACGCCAGCCCGGTGACGATGGGTTACGCCGATCTGCCGGGCGGCCCGTTCTACCGCAGCGAAATCGATGGACTCAAGCGCAACCGGTTCGTTTTCGGTCTGGGGGCGGTGCTGCAGACTGAACGCGACCTCAGCCTGCGGATCGAGTACCGCGGCCTGTTCGGCAGCAGCGAAGACACCGACCATGGTCTGCAGCTGAACCTGGAAAAGAAGTACTGATGGCGTGGGGGGCGGCGACGCGCCCCACCCTCCCGGCAGCGCCAGGCCTGCACGTCGCAGATACGGGCAATGGCCTGCAGCAGGTTGCCCATTGGTGCATCCTTGCAGCATGCAGCCCAAACCCGAAACCATCGCACGCGTCAAGGAAGTCATCGACGCATGGAGCAACCCCGCCGAGGTCACCGCCTTCGCGCTGAAGCGACGAGGATTTGGCGATTCGAACGGAGGCTTCGGCGTCGTGTATCCCCATAGCCTGGACGAGTACCAGCGTGAGGTGGAAGGGATGTTCATCCCCGACGGTCACGTCGAGCTCTACGGCTTCTGGGGACCGGCGCACGGCGGGTACGAGTTTCCAGTAGCCGAGAAACTGTACCTCGCCATTCTTGCCGATTACCTGCAGTCGCTTGGACGGGTCGACGAAGCCGACAGCCTGCGCCTGCAGGCCGAAGGCATCGGCTGATCCTGCAGCCGTTGGAAGTCGCCGGGCATGGGCCCGGCGCTACGACGCAGCCATCAATTGGCCAGAGCGAAATCCAACCCCGCGCACACCGCCGCCACCTGGGCGTCGTTGCATTCCTGCGGGTTGGTGCGCGGGCTGTCCGGGTACACCTCGGTGGTGGTGGCATACAGCGCATCGGTGAAGCCGGCACATGCACCAATGGAACGCGACTCGCCCCACACCACGCCCAGCGACTGCAGCGGCATGCCCACCAGATTGCCTTCGGCGTCGGCCGGGGCAATGTGGGTGATCGGAGCCACGGCGGCGATCAGCGCCTTCTGGAATTCGTGCTGCGGGTCTTCGCTGTTGCCGATCACATAGAAGCCATCGGGAATGGTGTCGCGCTCGAACGGCTTGCCGTCGCGGGCGCAGCGGGCCGGGTCGAACTCGTGCAGATCGCTGTCGGTGGTCTCGTGCAGGTCCAGATGCACCCGGATGTTGGCCTTGCGTTCGGCCACCCAGCGCATCAACGAGGCGGCTTCTTCGATCAGGCCGCCGTCACGGAAGCTGCGGTTGGGATCGATGGCATTGGGATTCCAGCGCTGGATGCGCTCATAGCCCCACGGGCTCACGCACGGGGCCACGATCAGGTTGAAGCGGCCCAGGTATCGCTCGGCGTGCTGCTCCAGGAACTGCAGGGCGCCATGCACGCCGCTGGTTTCGTAGCCATGCACGCCGCCGGTGACCAGCGCGGTCGGCAGGGCCGGGTTCCAGTCGTGGTTCACCACCGCAAACAGCGGGTAGTGGTCCGGGGCGTAGTCCAACTGGCCGTACTGCACCACGTCGAAGCGCTCGTCCAGCCGTTCCAGCGCGGTCACCACGTCTTCGTGGTAGCTGCGCTGCCGCTGCTGGCGGGCCCGCCACTGCGCGCGTTCGGCGTCGCCCCAGGGCTGTCCGGGGGTGCCGATCGGGTAGAACTGCGCAACGGTCATCTCAAGCTCCAGAAGTCGGGGTGCGGTGGTACAGCCGACCATTTTAAGCCTTGTGGCCCGATCGGTGCTGCCCCTCGCCCCCGCCTTCATACGGCCGGCCTCATCTGGTTGTAAAATCAACGGTTTTTGGCCCCCACCCCCTTGATGGCGAACGCAGCGCAGCCGGTCGTGGATGGACCGGACTTCCTCCGTCTGCTCGCCCGTCTCAGCGACGGCGCGATGCCGGCCTCCAGTCCCGCCCTGACCGATCGCCTCGGCCAGTGGGTGGACTGGAGCCGTGCCGTGGCCCTTGCCGGGGCGCTGGATGGCCGCCTGGCTGAACCGGCCGAGGCCGCCGAAGCGCTGGATGACCTGCTGGCCGATTGCGCCCAGGCCGAAGCGAGCCTGTTGGCCTCGCTGAGCGAGGATGCCGAGGCCGAGCGCCTGCTGGACCTGGCCGAGGCCGCCGCCGCGCCGAACTTCGCTTCGTTGCGGCAGCGCTACCGGGTGCTGCAGCAGGCCATCCAGACCGCTACCGGCCGCCTGCGCGGCCGCCTGCGCGACCAGCTGGTGCAGGCGTCACCGGAGCTGGCGCGGCTGGCCGAGGTCGATGCGGTGATGGAGCAGACCTTGAGCCCGCGCGAGCACAGCCTGCTCGCCACCGCCCCGGCGGTGCTGGGTGCCCGATTCGAACGCGTGCACGGCCAGCCCGGCTGGCGCGCGTCCTTCCGCCACGACATGCGCACGCTGCTGCTCGCCGAGCTGCAACTGCGCTTCCACCCGATCCAGGGGCTGCTTGCCGCCCTGCGCTCACACTGACCGGAACACCATGTCCAGAACTGTTTTCCACGTCCTTGTCTTCCTTGCTGGCCTGCTGGCCGTGTGCTGGATCGGCGTCGGCTATGTCTCGGTGCACCCGCTGGGTGCAGCCGTGGCAGCGATCATCGCAGCCTGCTACATCGCCGGTGGCGTGGAGCTGTACCGCTACCGGCAGGCCAGCAAGGGCCTGCGCGCCGCACTGGCTGACCTTTCGCTGGCCAAGGAAAGCCTGGCACCGTGGCTGGAGCGTGTGCCGCTGGGCCTGCGCAATGCCGTGCGCCTGCGCGTGGAAGGCGAACGCACCGCCCTGCCCTCGCCGGTGCTGACGCCCTATCTGGTAGGCCTGCTGGTGCTGCTGGGCATGCTCGGCACGCTGCTGGGCATGATGGACACCCTGCGCGGCACCGGCCTGGCGCTGCAGAGCGCCACCGACATGGCGGCCATCCGCGGCTCGCTGGCCTCGCCGGTGCAGGGGCTGGCGGTGGCCTTCGGCACGTCCATCGCCGGCGTGGCCAGCTCGGCCATGCTGGGCCTGCTGTCGGCACTGCTGCGCCGTGACCGCCTGCAGGTGGTGCAGCAGCTGGACCGCGCCATCGCCACTGACCTGCATCCGTATTCGCAAGCCTGGCAACGTGCCGAGTCGCTGCGCCTGCTGCAGTCGCAGTCTGCGGCGCTGCCTACGCTGATCGATCGCCTCCAGGCGATGACCAGCACCTTCGAACAGCACAGCGCGGCCGCCAATGAGCGCCTGCTGGCCGGTCAGGCCGAGTTCCTGACGCAGAGCCAGGCGTTGCAGGAACGCCTGGCCACCTCGCTGCAGCAGTCGCTGCGCGAGGGGGCCGAAGCCAGTGCTGCGGCCATTGGTGGCGCGCTGCAACCGATGGCCGAAACCACCTTGGCCGGTCTGGCCAGCCACGGCCAGGCGCTGCATTCGCGTGTCGAACAGGCCGTGCAGCAGCAGTTGAATGGTCTGGCCGAGGGCTTCGAGCGCAGCCGCGTGGCGACCGAAGCGAGCTGGGCCAAGGTAGTGGCCGAGCAGACCGGCGCGCAGCAGGCGCTGGTTGCCGAACTGCGCCAGCATCTGCAGTCCTTCAGCGAAGGCCAGAGCACGCAGGGTGAAGCCCTGGTGGCACGCATCGGCGAGCGCCTGCAGGCCGATGCCAGCAGCAACGCCGAGGCCTGGCGCGCTGCTGCCGAACAGCAGCATGCATTGAACAGTGAACTGGTCGAGCGCCAGCAGCAGGCGCTGCAGCATGCCAGCAGCCACCTGGATGACCGTGCGCAGGCGCTGCTGCAGGCACTGGATGAGCGCCACGCCGCCGGCCAGTCGCTGCTGCAGGAACACGAGCAACAGCGCCTGCAGGATTGGCAGGCCGCACAGGCCGCCACCGCCACGGCGCATGCCGAACTGCAGGCGGGCCTGGATGCACGCGAACAGCAGCACCAGCTGCGTTGGGACGCGGTAAGTACCGAGCTGCAGCAGGCGCACGCGGCGTTGCAGGCCCAGCTGCTCGCAGGCGACGAACAGCGCCTGCAGCGCTGGAGCGATGCGTTGCAGAGCGTTTCGGCCGATCTGGCCGAGCGCCTGCAGGCCAATGGCCAGCGCCTTGCCGAACAGCAGCAGCAGGTCTGCGACACGTTGGCACAGACCGCGCAGCAGATCGGCGAGAACGGCCGTGCCCAGGCCAGCGCCACGCTGGCCGAAGTGTCCACCCTGCTGCAGACTGCGGCCGCAGCACCGAAGGCCGCCGCCGAGGTCATCAACGAACTGCGCAGCACCCTGTCCGAAAGCCTGGTGCGCGACAACAAGATGCTGGAAGAACGCGGCCACCTGCTGGCCACCGTGCAGACCCTGCTGGACGCGATCAACCACGCCTCGCACGAGCAGCGCACCGCTGTGGATGCACTGGTCGGAGGCTCGGCCGAACTGCTGGAACGCGTCGGCAACCGTTTCAGCGACCATATCGCGGCCGAGACCGGCAAGCTCGATGGCATCGCCACGTTGCTCAATGGCAGTGCCGGTGAAGTGGGCCAGCTGGCCGGCACCTTCGGCGCTGCCGTCGAGCAGTTCGGCACCGCTTCGGCGGAGCTCACCGGACGCCTGGAGCAGATTGGCGGTGCGCTGGATGCCTCGCTGGCGCGCAGCGATGAGCAGCTGGCGTACTACGTGGCACAGGCGCGCGAGGTGGTCGACCTCAGCCTGCTGTCGCAGAAGCAGGTGATGGAAGAACTGCAGCAGCTGGCCGCGCGCCGCGGCAAGGCCGGCAGCGCATGAGCGACGAGCTGGAGGTCGACGGCGGCTCACACGCCCCGATCTGGGCGGCATTCGGCGATCTGATGTCGGTGCTGCTGGGCGCGTTCGTGCTGATCCTGGTCGGCGTGGTCGCCGTGCAGCTGGAGTTGTCGCAGCGCCTGGACCAGGAGGTAAAGCAGCGCCAGGCCGAAGCCAAGCGCCTGCAGACGCTGGAGCAGGCGCTGGCTGGCCCGCTCGCCGCCGGCCGGGTGACGCTGGTGAATGGCCGCATCGGCATCAGCGGCAGCGTGCTGTTCGCGCTGAACTCCGACCAGCTGCAGCCGGAAGGCCAGGAACTGCTGCGCAGCCTGGCCGCGCCGCTGGCGGCCTATCTCGGCACGCGCGAAGAGATCCTGATGGTCAGCGGTTTCACCGATGACGCACCGGTGCGGGAAGGCAACCGCCGTTTTGCCGACAACTGGGAGCTGTCCGCACAGCGCTCGCTGACGGTGACCCGCACCCTGATCGCCGACGGCGTACCGGCCGATGCGGTGTTCGCCGCGGCGTTCGGCAGCGAGCAGCCGGTCAGCTCCAATGCCAACGAAGATGGCCGCGCGCGCAACCGCCGCGTTGAGATCGCGCCGATTCCCAAGCCCAAGGCTGCTGCGCCGGGCGAGAAGAACGGCAATGGCAGCTGAGTCCTCGCCTTTGGAGGGATTGCGTGCCCTGGTGCGCGACCTCGACAGCGGGTCGCGATCGCTGCTGCACTACCCGCAGGTGCCGATGCTGGACGACGTGCGCCGCGAGTGGTCCGAGCTGCGCAGCGAACTGCAGGTGCGCCGCTCGCTGCGCACCGAAGCCCCGGCGGATGGCGGCCCGCTGAACTCGGCGGTGCTGGTGCAGCGCATGCTGGACATGATGCAGGCGACCAGCCCCGGGTATCTGCGCCACTTCATCGACTATGTCGATACGCTGTCGTGGCTGCAGGCGTTGCAGGATGGTGCCGCCAGCGCTGCAGATGCCGCAAAGCCGAAACGCACGCGCAAGCCGCGCAACGCGGGTTGACGGATAGCGGTAGTGGGGGGGGGGGGGGGGGGGGGGGGGGGGGGGGGGGGGGGGGGGGGGGGGGGGGGGGGGGGGGGGGGGGG
>NZ_JBYTEK010000021.1:0-74317 GCF_058783335.1 Stenotrophomonas sp. FW305-C-20-S1
GCCGGCCCCTGGCCGGCAGCCTGGTGGAGCTGGGGGAGTGCAGTTGCCGGCCAGCGGCCGGCACTACCAGGTCGCGCGGGCGATTGGCGGCGTCTCAGTTCTCTGCGTCCTGCAGTGCTGCATGCAGTTTGTCGGTGATCTGCTGCAGCGCGGCCAGGTCATCGGCTGAGAGATGGTCGAGGAAATTCCGGCGCACGCTGGCGACGTGTACCGGCCGCGCTGCGCTCAGCTGGGTGCGGCCTTCTGCGGTCATGCGGATCACCACCACGTTGTCACTGTCGGTGTCGCGCTCGATCAGGCCACGGCCGGCCATGCGGGTGAGCTGGTGCGAGAGCCGGGTTTTGTCCCATTCCAGGTAGTCCAGCAGTTCGCGCTGGCGGCGGCAGCGGTCCTTGGCCTTGCTCAGTTCCATCAGCACGACAAAGTCGGCACTGGAAAGCCCGGTGCTGCGGGTGATGTCGTGGACGATGCGGCCGGAGGTGATCTCGGCCATGCGCCGGAAGCCGCGCCAAGCGGCCCACTCGTCAGGGGTGATGGTGGGTGGGGTCATGCGCTCACGTTGCCTGCGGTTGGTTGACGTGTCAACTCGAACGTTCTACGGTTGATGTATCAACCGACCAGCAGGCCACCTCATGCCGCACCCTCCACGTATCGCCATCATCGGCGCGGGCCCCGCCGGCCTGACGGCTGCGCTCATCCTGCATCGCGGTGGCCACCGCTTGAGCGTGTACGAGGGCGAGTCGTCCGGGCAGCAGCGCACCCAGGGCGGCACGCTGGACCTGCATGAGGATTCCGGCCAGGTGGCGCTGCAGCGCGCTGGTCTGCTGGAGGCGTTCCGGGCGGTGGCGCGCCATGAGGGCCAGGAGGCGCGGATGGGGGATCCGTGGTCCGGGGCGATTACCGCGGGTGGGTTCGGGCCGGAGGGAAGCATGGACAAGCCGGAGATCGACCGTGGCGACCTGCGCCAGCTGCTGCTGGATGCGTTGCCGGCCGACGCGGTGCAGTGGGGCCATTGCTTGAGCGAGATGGAACCTGCAGATGCCGGCCGCCACAACCTGCGCTTCGCCAATGGCGTGCAGGCCGAGGCGGACATCGTGATCGGTGCCGATGGTGCGTGGTCGAAAGTCCGCGCTGCGTTGAGTGCGTGCCAGCCGCTGCCGACCGGCATTACCTTCTTCGAAGGATGGATCGCGCAGCCTGCGGCGGATATCGCGGGCATGGTGGGGCAGGGCAGCTTGTTCTGCTTTGGCGGCGAGGAAGCGCTGTTCGGTCAGCGCAACAGCGGCGATCGATTCTGCGTGTATGCAGCGCTGAAGCGGCCTTCTGATTGGCTTGATGCGCAGATCGCGCAGCAAGGCATGCGCGCGCTGGTGACAGGCAGCTACACCGGCTGGGCACCGAACCTGCGGCGGCTGCTGGAGGCGTGCACTGACTTCGTGCGGCGGCCGATCTACAGCCTGCCGGCGGATTTCCGTTGGACACCGCGCAACGGCGTGACGCTGATCGGCGATGCTGCCCATCTGATGCCGCCGGTGGGCGTGGGCGTGAACCTGGCGATGCTGGACGCGTCGGATGTGGCGACGGCGTTGTGTGCGCAGCCGGATGCAGTGGGTGCCATTCGCCACGCCGAAGCCATTGTCTGCGAGCGTGCCAGCGCGCTGATGCCGGACGCTATCAACGGGTTCCAGCGCTGGTTCACTACCGAGGCGACCGCTGACGGCGGTTGAGGCCGCTGGAAACGCGATGACAACAAGCACCTGCGTCACTGCGTCGCAGTCTCTCTGCAGGATGCGGTACATCGGTTCGGCGCTAGAGTGGGGGCTACCCCATCCAGGAAGGAGACGCGCATGTACTACAGCAGTGGCAACTACGAGGCCTTCGCGCGCCCGCGCAAGCCGCAGGGCGTGGACAACAAGACGGCCTGGTTCGTGGGTTCGGGCCTGGCTTCGCTGGCCGGTGCGGCGTTCCTGGTGCGCGATGGGCGCATGCCCGGTGAGCGCATCACCATCCTGGAACAGCAGCAGATTGCCGGTGGCGCGCTGGATGGCCTGAAGGTGCCGGAGAAGGGTTTCGTGATCCGTGGTGGCCGCGAGATGGAAGACCACTTCGAGTGCCTGTGGGATCTGTTCCGCTCGATTCCGTCGTTGGAAATCGACGATGCCAGTGTGCTGGACGAGTTCTACTGGTTGAACAAGGACGACCCGAACTATTCGCTGCAACGTGCCACGATCAATCGCGGCGAAGATGCACATACCGATGGCTTGTTCACCCTGAGCGAGCAGGCGCAGAAGGACGTGATCGCGCTGTTCCTGGCCACCCGGCAGGAGATGGAGAACAAGCGCATCAACGAAGTGCTTGGCCGTGATTTCCTCGACAGCAACTTCTGGTTGTACTGGCGCACGATGTTCGCGTTCGAGGAGTGGCACTCGGCGCTGGAGATGAAGCTGTACCTGCATCGTTTCATCCACCATATCGGCGGGCTGCCGGATTTCTCGGCGCTGAAGTTCACCAAGTACAACCAGTACGAATCGCTGGTGCTGCCGCTGGTGAAGTGGCTGCAGGAGCGCGGCGTGCGGTTCCAGTACGGCACTGAAGTGACCGATGTGGACTTCGCGCTGCAGACGGGCCGCAAGCAGGCCACGCGCATCCACTGGACGCGGGATGGACAGGCCGGTGGCGTGGACCTGGGCGCGGACGATCTGGTGTTCATGACGATCGGCTCGCTGACCGAGAATTCCGACAACGGCGACCATGACACCGCCGCACGCTTGAATGAAGGCCCTGCACCGGCGTGGGACCTGTGGCGGCGCATCGCGGCCAAGGATGCCGCGTTCGGGCGCCCGGATGTATTCGGTGCGCATATACCGGAAACCAAGTGGGAATCGGCGACGGTAACCACGTTGGACGCGCGCATTCCGGCGTACATCGAGAAGATTGCCAAGCGCGATCCGTTCAGCGGCAAGGTGGTGACTGGTGGCATCGTGAGCGTGCGTGACTCGCGCTGGCTGATGAGCTGGACGGTGAACCGGCAGCCGCACTTCAAGAACCAGCCGAAGGACCAGATCGTGGTGTGGGTGTATTCGCTGTTCGTGGATACGCCGGGCGATTACGTGAACAAGCCGATGCAGGACTGCACGGGCGAGGAGATCACCCGCGAATGGCTGTACCACCTGGGTGTGCCGGTGGAAGAGATCGACGAGCTGGCGGCGACCGGGGCGAAGACGGTGCCGGTGATGATGCCGTACATCACCGCGTTCTTCATGCCGCGCCAGGCCGGTGATCGCCCGGATGTGGTGCCGGAGGGCGCGGTGAACTTCGCCTTCATCGGCCAGTTCGCCGAATCGAAGCAGCGCGACTGCATCTTCACCACCGAGTATTCGGTGCGCACGCCGATGGAAGCGGTGTACACGCTGCTGGGCATCGAGCGCGGCGTGCCGGAGGTGTTCAATTCCACCTACGACGTGCGCAGGCTACTGGCAGCGACCGGGCGTCTTCGCGATGGCAAGGAACTGGACATTCCGGGGCCGGCGTTCCTGCGCAACCTGCTGATGAACAAGCTGGACAAGACCCAGATTGGCGGGCTGCTGCGCGAGTTCGGGCTGGTGCAGGAGGACTGAGCGAGCGGGGCGTCGGGGGGCGCCGGGCCATGCCCGGCGGCTTCTTTTGGCGCGGCTTCGCTCGCCGGGCATGGCCCGGCGCTACCGCAACGCCGCGTTGTCGGTGGAGCGGCTGAGGTTCTCCCAGGCATCGATGCGTTCTGTCATGGCGGCCAGCTTGCCGCGTACCAGTTGCAGCGCGTCGCTGCCCAACAGCAGATGCGTGGGTGGGTTGGGGGTGTCGATCACCTGCAGCATGGCTTGCGCGGCCTTGATCGGGTCGCCCAGCTGATGGCCGCTCTTTTCCTCGCGTGCGCTGCGGATCGGATCGAACAGCGCGTCGTAGTCGCCGATGCTGCGCGAGGCCCGCACCATCGAACGGCCAGCCCAATCGGTGCGGAACGAGCCCGGCGCGATCGCGGTCACGTGGATGCCGAACGGCGCCACTTCCTTGCCCAGCACCTCGCTGATGCCTTCCAGCGCAAACTTGCTGCCGCAGTACCAGGCGATGCCTGGCAAGGTGATGAAGCCGCCCATGGAGGTGATGTTGAGGATGTGGCCGCGGCGGCGCGCGCGCATGTGCGGCAGCACGGCTTTGATCAGCGCGGCGGGACCGAACACGTTCACTTCGAACTGATGGCGCAGTTCGTCCAGCGTGGATTCTTCGAGGATGCCTTCGTGGCCGTAGCCGGCGTTGTTGACCAGCACGTCGATGGCGCCGATGTCGGCTTCGACGGTGGCCACCAGTGCATCGATGGCCGCGTCGTCGGTGACGTCCAGCAGGCGGCCGAAGGCGCGACCGGGGGCGAGCGCCGCAAATTGCTGGCGGGCAGATTCGCTGCGCACGGTGCCGACCACGCGATGGCCGGCCAGCAGGGCCTGCTGGGCCAGGGCGCGGCCGAAGCCGCTGCTGACGCCGGTGATGAGGAGGAGGCGGGATACGGTCATGGCTGAGGGCTCGTGGCTGGGGAGTTGCACGTTAGTGATTGAGCGCGCGGCCGCCCAGGCCTAAGCTTCGGGCTTTCTTGCCTATTCCTCTGGGACGCCCGATGCGGTCGGCCGATGATCCGCTGCAACATCCCGCACAGGCGCGCATGGTCGGCCTGCTGCAGGCGTTGGCCGTGGACGAGGGCTACACGCTGACGGCAGTGCCCGGGGTGCGGCTGCTGCGCTCCAACCGTCCCTTGGCGCGCACGCCGGTGCTGTACGACCCCGGCATCGTGATCGTCTGCCAGGGCGTGAAGCGTGGCTATCTGGGCGGGCAGGTCTATCAGTACGACGCGCAGCACTACCTGGCGGTGTCGGTGCCGGTGCCCTTCACCATGGAAACCGAGGCCACGGCCGAGGCGCCGCTGCTGGCGATCTACCTGCATCTGGATCTGCAGCTGGCCGCAGATCTGCTGATAGAACTGGGCGAGCGCACTGCCAGCACCGAAGCGCCGGCAAGAAGCATGATGTCCAGCCCGATGCAGCCTGCGATGCAGGCCACGGTGCTGCGATTACTGGAAGCGCTGGCCGATCCATTGGAGGCCGACGTGCTGGGGCCCTCACTGGTGCGCGAGCTGTATTTCCGGGTGCTGACCGGCGCACAGGGTGGGGCGCTGCGCGAGGCGCTGGCGATGCGCGGGCGCTTCGGCCGCATCGGCAGGGTGCTGCGGCATATCCACGCGGCCTATTCGACGGCGCTGGATGTGGATGCGCTGGCAGCGCAGGCGGAGATGAGCGTGGCCACGTTCCATGATCACTTCCGCAGCATTACCGGTACCTCGCCGATGCAGTACGTGAAGTCCACGCGGCTGCACCAGGCGCGGCTGCTGATGTTGCGGCAGGGCATGACGGCTGAGGCGGCATCGCTGGCGGTGGGGTACGCCAGCCCGTCGCAGTTCAACCGGGAGTTCAAGCGTTTGTTCGGGTTGCCGCCGGCGGCCGAGGTGGCGCGCATGCGGCGAAGTTTTGCGCTGCCGCCGGCGCCGGCCGATGCGCTGTATGTGTCTTCGCACTGACCGCTGCGCTCGCCGGGCATGGCCCGGCGCTACCAGGGAAGACCGTGTCAGGTAGCGCCGGGCCATGCCCGGCGAACGAGTCGGTTGACAGGGTGTCTACCTACTAGTAGGTTTGTACCCATGAAAGAGTCACTGTCCCCCAAGGCCCACGAGATCCTGGCCCACGCCCGTTCGCTGCTGGAAGCTGGTGGCTACAACGGTTTCAGCTATGCCGACGTGTCCGCGCGGGTGAACATCAGCAAGGCCAGCATCCACCACCATTTCCCCAGCAAGGCGGATCTGGTGCGGACGGTGGTGGAGCTGTACCGGGCAGAGGCACGGGAAGGCCTGGCGCTGCTGGACCGGCAGCTGGGCGATCCTTTGTTGGCGCTCAACGCCTACGTGGATTACTGGTCCAGCTGCATTGCCGGTGGCACCTCGTCGTTCTGCATCTGCGCGATGCTGGCGGCCGAAGCGCCGATGATCCCCGACGAGATTGCCGATGAAGTGCGCGGGCATTTCGAGGATCTGAGCGGCTGGCTGACGATCACGCTGGAAAAGGGTGCGGCGCAGGGGCGGCTGAGGCTGCAGGGCACGCCTGCGGATGAGGCCAAGGCGTTCATGGCCTCGGTGCACGGCGCGATGCTGGCCGCGCGTGGGTTTGGTGATGCGGCGACGTTCGCGGCGCTCGCACGGTTGTCGATTGCCCGGCTGGTGCCGGCGGTCTGAATGTTTCGACGAAGGCCTGCGTGGAGCGGGCCTTCTTTTTGTCCGTATAACCTACCTACTAGTAGGTTCAGAACTCCAGCAGAGGTCGCCATGAGTCATCCGCTTTCTTCCTTGGGCATCGTGCACACCGCGATCAGCCTGGTTCCCATCGCTGCCGGCCTGTTCGGTTTCATCCGGTATCGGGCCATTGATCCGGCTACACGCGCCGGCAAGCTCTATCTGCTGGGGCTGGTGCTGTCGGTGGTGACCTCGTTCACCGTCTCCAGCACCGGGGGCCTCAATCCTGGCCACGCGTTTGGTGTGGTGATTCTGCTGATTGCGTTGGGTGGGGTGTTGGCGGCTCGGTTGCGGTTCCTTGGGCGGTTGGCGCCCTATCTGTCCACGTTCGCGCTGTCTTTCAGCTTCCTGCTGTCGCTGGTGCCAGGCGTGAATGAAACGCTGACACGCTTGCCGGTGGCGCACCCGATTGCGGCTGCACCGTTGGCGCCGGTGATCCTGCAGACGTTGCTGGGGTGCGCGGTGGTGTTTGCGATCGGATTCGTGGCGCAGTGCTGGCGGATTCGCGCGCGGACACGACTCTGATGCGGTCGAACAGACGCTGTGCCCATCGCGGCAACGCTCTACAATCCTGTCCAGGGAAGCTGCTTATCCACGGATCAGGTGATGAGAAAGAGCGAACGACTAAAGTTGGCCTTGGAATTGTTCGAAGGAATGCCGCCAGCGCAGGACGCAGCGGCTGCGATGAAGCAGCTTGGCGAAGCGCTTCGGAGTGTGGAGGTTGAGCACTCCGGGTTTGCTGACTATTCCATCCAGCGCGGGTATGCCAACGCGCAGCTCCATTTGTTTCCCTACTACGCGGAAAGTCCGTTCTGGCGGCATCACCCTGACGCGGAGCACACCTTGGTCTGCCAGTTGACGTCGCACTATGCGGTGTTCGGCAGCGAGGGCGGCGTCGCCATTTTCACGCGCGACAACTGCGTCGGGCGGGACTTGGTGTTCTGCAAGCCGAGGGGCATGCTCCCGGTTGGCACACGCGATGTGCGTCTGTGGCCTGAATAACCGGGCGGCGCTCAGCAACCCACCAGCCGGTCGGCGCTGAGGCCACTGCGGTGCTGGTTGCGGTATTCGATGGGGCTGGCGTCGACCATGCCGCGGAAGTGCCGGCGGAACGATTCCTGCGATCCGAACCCGGCCTGTTCGGCCACCCATTGCAGCGGACGGTCGGTGGTTTCCAGCAGTTCGCGTGCGTAGGCCACGCGTTCGCGGATGAGCCAATCGATGGGCGACAGGCCGGTGGCTTCGAGGAACTGCCGCTGCAGGGTGCGCTGGCTGAGTGCGGCCTGTTCGGCCAGGCTGCCCAGCGAATGCGGCTCGCGCAGGTTGCGGCGCATCCATTCCATCAGTTTCGCCAGCCGCGTGGGCTCGCCCAGCGGGATCGCGCGGCTGACCCGCTGGCTGCGTTCGGCATCGCGCCAGGGTGCCAGCACCAGCCGTTCGGCCACCAGATTGGCCACGCGTGCGCCGTAATCCTTGCGCACCATGTGCAGCATCATGTCCATGCCGGTAGCCGAGCCGGCCGAGGTGATGATGCTGCCGGCGTCCACGTACAGCACATCGTCGCGCACGTGGATACGTGGGAACTCGCGGGCGAGTGTGTCGGTGAGCCGCCAGTGGGTGGTGGCCTGGCGACCATCGAGCAGGCCAGCCCAAGCGAGCACGAATGCACCGGAGCAGATGGACGTGATGCGTGCGCCGCGCGCGTGGGCGCGGGTGAGGGCATCAAGCAACGCCTGCGGTGGGCGCTCGCTGGGTTCGCGCCAACCGGGAATGACGATGATGTCGGCGTCGTCGACGGCGCTCAGATCGTAGGGCAGCTGCACCTGCGCGCTGCCGAGCATGCGCAGTGCACCGGGCTCGCCAGCGCAGAGCTGGGTGCGGTACCAGGCCACGCCCAGTTCAGGGCGGATGGGTGCGAACAGGCCGACCGCGCAGCCGAATTCGAACAGGCCCTGGCCGTGGCAGGCCACGATGGCGACGGTGGGCGCGGTCGGATCGGCAGGCAGGGTGGGCATGGCTTGATGCTACCGACGCAGGCACGTGCCGCTGAGTGGCGCGCGGGCATGAGGTGATGCCCGCAGGGTATATGGAGGCCTGGGTCAGATCCTTTCCGCAGGAAGGGCTCTGACCCTGCGGATTCGCGTGTATGGGGTCAGAGCCCTTTCCTTTGGAAAGGAATCCGACCCGGTGTGTGCAGGCTGCGTAAGGTCATTACCAGCAGTCATGTGGCTGGCGCGATGTGACGGTCACATGACGCGATATCCGCTGTTGCGTGTTGGGCGTGGGCTCTTGAATGGAGGCGTGTCTCCGGCCCACCCCCACGAGCCCCCATGCCTGCTGCCCACATTCCTGCGCTGTCCACGCTCTCCCTGCTGATTGCCGCCACTCTTGCCGCTGCCCCGGCGTATGCGGCTGAGGCCGATGCACCGTCGGCGACCACCGCCACCTCCGCCAACCTTGCCGCGTCCACGCTGGATGCGGTGGTGGTAACCGGTTCACGCACCAGCACGCGCACGGTGAAGAACAGCTCGACACCGATCGACGTGATCTCTGCCGAGGATCTGGCCGCGACCGGCCAGGCCAACCTGCTGGAAGCGCTGCAGCGCAGCCTGCCATCGCTGAGCCAGATCGGCGGTTACCAGAGCGACCAGGAAAGCCTGATCCGCGGTTACCAGCTGCGCAACCTGTCGCCGGGTTACACGCTGGTGCTGGTGAACGGCAAGCGCCGCAACGCCAGCGCGTATGTCAGTGGCGCCAACGGTGGCGGCTATCCCGGCCATGCCTGGGCCGATCTGGCGCTGATTCCGGTGTCGGCCATCGACCATGTGGAGGTGCTGCGTGATGGTGCTTCGGCCATCTACGGTTCGGACGCGATCACCGGAGTGATCAACGTGATCCTGAAATCGCAGGCACACGGTGGCGATGTCTCGGTGGAGAGCGGGCAGAGCACCGACGGCGACGGCAGCCGCACCAGCGTGCGCGCCAACATCGGCCTGCCGTGGGGCGAGGATGGCTTCATCAACCTGTCCGGCGAGAGCACGCGCCAGCACCATGCGATCCGCACGCGGCGCTACATCGACGGCTACCTGAGTTATCCCGCCGTGGATGGCAACGGCAACCTGGTGGCGCTGCGTCCAAACAACCGCTTGCCGGCTGGAGCGACGCCGAACCCGGCCGAGGCCGGGCGCGATGCCGAGGCCAACATCATCCTCAGCTCGCCGTCGTATGCGCTGAAGGCCTTCGCGGTGAACGTGGGCCATGGCCTGGGCGAGAACGCCCAGTTCTACGCCAATGCGACCGCCAGCGACCGCACCGCGCAGGCGATCCAGAACTTCCGCCTGCCGGCGACGATCTTCACCACCTACAAGGCGCCGGGCGTGCTGAGCGTGTTTCCCGATGGCTTCCTGCCGGTGCTGGAAACCAAGGAGAAGCAGTACACCGGCACGGCCGGGGTGAAGGGCCAGGTTGCGGGGTGGGACTACGACTTCAGCCTGACCGGCAACCGCAACACGGTGCGCACCTACACCCGCAATTCGGTGAACTACTCGCTGCCGTACCCCGGCTCGCCGACCGACTTCTATGACGGCAAGCTGGATTACCAGCAGGGCATCGCCAACCTTGATCTGCGTCGCGGCTTCGAGGTGGCGGCCTTCGCATCGCCACTGGAAGTGAGTGCCGGTGCCGAGTACCAGCACGAACAATACGAACGCGGGGCAGGGCAGTGGGAGTCGTACACCGGCTTCGGTGCGGCCGCCTTCGTGGGCTATTCGACCGCCGATGCGGTGAAGGCCACCCGCAACAGCAAGGCGGTGTACGCAGGTGCAGCCACCAACATCACGTCGCGCTGGTACCTGGATGCCGCCGCGCGCTGGGAAGACCACTCGGACTTCGGCACGGTGTCGACCGGTCGGTTGACCACGCGCTTCGACTTCACCGATGCGCTGGGCGTACGTGCCACGGTCAGCAATGGCTTCCACGCGCCGAGCCTGGGCGCGCAGTTCTACCAGGCCACCGGCAGCTGCCCGTGCGGTACCACGCTGGTGGCGCAGGTCGCTTCGCCGGCGGCGGTGGCGCTGGGCGCTACGCCGCTGAAGCCGGAGAAGGCCACCAACTACAGCCTTGGCGTGACCTGGGACCCGAGCCCGGCCTTCCATCTGGCGGTGGATGCGTACCAGATCGACATCCGTGGCCAGCTGGGCCAGTCCAGCCAGATCGGCTACAACGCGCAGGACCCGGCGCGGGTGACCGACAACAGTGGCACCGTGCTGACCGCCGCGCAGAAGAACACCATCGACGCGCTGCTGGGCACGGCCGGTATCAGCATCCTGCCCGGTGATGCGTTCTACGCCAGCTACTTCACCAACGTGGGCGACACCCGCACGCGCGGCGTGGAGCTGACCCTGGAAGCCAACCAGGAAACGCAGTGGGGCAAGCTGCGCTGGAGCTACGCGGCCAATGTGGGCCGCACCACCATCCAGAAAGTGAGCGCGATTCCGCAGGCGTTGCAGGGGTTGCCGAACATCAACCTGCTGACCAAGTCGAGCGAGTACGCGCTGCGCTTCCGCACGCCGTCGTACACGCAGGTGGCGGGGCTGGGCTGGCAGAACGGGCGCTGGCGTTCGAACGTGGACTTCACTTACTACGGCCCGATCAAGCGCCTGAACAACGGCGTGGAGTACAAGCAGCCGCCGGTGCTGGTGACCAACCTGTCCGGTGGCGTAGAGCTGGGCGCGGGCTGGAGCGCGGCGCTGGGCATCAACAATCTGTTCGACAAGCGCACCCGCAAAGTGCCCGCGTACGCACGCAGCGCCACCGATGTGGCCAGCATCGAGACCACCTGGGACAGCGGTGATGTGCTGAGCAACGTCGGGACGTTCTGGTACGGGCGCGTCAATTACCGGTTCTGAGGTTCATGTGAAACGTCGCCGGGCATGGCCCGGCGCTACCGAGGAGGGGGTCATGTCTTCTGCATTGAAGGTGGTTGCATTGGTGGGGTCGCCGACCAGTTCGGCGACGTCGCGCACGTTGCTGCTGGTGCGGCATCTGCTGGAAGAACTGCGCGAGCGGATCAACGTCAGCGTGGAGCTGGTCGAGCTGGCGCCGATCGCGCGCTCGCTGGGGCAGGCGCTGCAGCGTAGTGAAGTAGAGCCGCAGGTGGAGCGCGCGCTGGCCACGATTGAATCGGCGCAGCTGCTGGTGGCGGCCGCGCCGGTGTATCGCGGGTCCTATCCGGGCCTGTTCAAGCACCTGATCGACTTCATCGGGCTGGACGCGCTGGTGGATACGCCAGTGCTGCTGGCGGCTACCGGTGGCAGTGAGCGCCACGCGCTGGTGATCGACCATCAGCTGCGGCCGCTCTTCAGCTTCCTGCAGGCGCATACGCTGCCGATCGGGGTGTATGCCACGCCGGCCGACTTCGACGGCGACCGGATCAACAGCGCTGCACTGCAGGCACGCATTCAATTAGCGGCCGAGCGTGCAGCGGGACACGTGGCGCACGTGGCGGCAGCGCTGCCCGCGCCGCTGCGCAGGATCGCCTAGGACGTGGCGGTGCAGCTGCGGCACCTGGCGTTCCTCACGCCGGGAAGCTATCTGCCGGAACAACCGCGCGCAGGCTTGGACGCGACGTTGGCGCTGATCGCGTTTGCCGAACAGCTGGGCTATGACGGCGCATGGGTGCGCCACCGCCACCTGGAACCGGGCATCAGCTCGGCAGCGGTGTTCCTGGCGGCGGCCAGCCAGCACACCACGCGCATCGAACTGGGCAGTGCGGTCATCCAGCTGGGCTACGAAACACCTTTCCGCCTGGCTGAGGATCTGTCATTGCTGGATGCGCTGGCCGGTGGCCGGCTGCAGGTAGGCGTCAGTACCGGCGCGCCGCCGCACGGGGAGCTGGTAGGGCCTTTGCTGTACGACAGCGACCCTGCGCGCATCGACTTTTCCCATGGCCGGGTGGCGCGGTTGCTGGAAGCGCTGCGTGGTGAACCGTTAGGCGCCGCCGATGCCGAAGTCGGCAACGCCGCCACGCGCTATCGCCCGCGTCTGCAGCCACATGCGCCGGGGTTGGTGGACCGGGTCTGGTATGGCGCTGGCTCCCTGCAGTCGGCGCGTTCGGCGGGTGAGCAGGGGCTGCATCTGCTGCTGGGCAACGTCAACCGTGCCGAGCTGAGTGATGACTTCTTTGGCGCCCAGCTGCAGCACCTGCAGGCCTATCGTGCGGCATTGCCAGTGGGCAGTCTGCGCCGGGTGGCGGTGGGACGGGTGCTGGTGCCCACCGAGGGTGTGGATGCGGCCACGCGGCAGCGGATCGAGGCCTTCAGTACGCAGCGGCATGCGCGCACCCTGGCCCCGCAAGGGCCGCGACGCACGATGTTCGCACCCGACGTGGTCGGCAGCACGGCGCAGATCATCGCGCGGTTGCAGGCCGATCCGCTGCTGCAGCAGGTGGACGAGCTGCGGGTGGAGCTGCCTTATGAACTGCCCGAGCAGGACTACCGGCGCATCCTCACCACGGTGATCGAGGACATCGCGCCGGCGCTGGGCTGGCGCGCACCTGCGCAAGCGGCGTGATGCCGCCCGCGCCCATAACGGCCGGCAGTCTGCTTATTGCCAACCTGCATCTGCATGGCCGGATCCGACCGTGGATTGTCGAGTTCCGGCGCTGGCATCGGGCCGTCCTTCTCTAGCATCGATATCGAAGCGGCAGTGCATTGCCGGCCCCTACGAGGACGATCCCGTGGCTGTAGACGCAACCCACAAACCCATCCTGTTCCTGCTGGACCGCGAGTTCGAGGACGGCCAGCTGCCCGGCCAACGCTTCTTCTGCCGGCACAGCCTGCTGCTGGAAGGTGCGCTGTCGAGCATCGATGGCCTGGACGCACAGCTGGATGTGCGCCGCATCGGCTTCAGCCGGCCGCGCCGCGAGGTGATCGCCGAGATCGGTGAGCAGGACCAGTCGCTGCCGAAGCTGGTGCTGCCGCAGGGGGTGGTCAACGAGCACGCCAGTGGTGAGTACCAGCAGCGCCAGTACATCTCCGGTGCCGAGCCGATCCTGGCGGCACTGAATGGCCTGCTCGGCATTCCCGTGGCCCATCCCTGAGCGAGGACGTGACGATGAGCTACCTCACCAGCGTGTTGGACAAGAGCCCGGTGGCCGACGGCAGCACGCCCGAACAGGCGCTGCGCAACAGCCTGCAACTGGCGCAGCGCGCCGAGCAACTGGGTTACCACCGCTACTGGTTTGCCGAACACCATGCCGCGCCGGCGCTGGCCAGCCCGGCACCGGAAGTACTGGCGGCGTGGGTGCTGGCGCAGACCCGGCGCATCCGCATCGGCAGTGGCGGGGTGATGCTGCGCCACTACGCCCCCTACAAGGTGGCCGAGAGCTTCAATCTGCTGGCCGCCCTTGCGCCCGGACGCGTGGATCTTGGCGTGGGCAAGGCGCCGGGTGGTCTGCCGGCATCGACTGCCGCACTGGCCGCCGGTCGCCCGGCATTCGCCGATTTCGACCAGCAGCTGCGCGACCTGGAAGGCTATCTGTCCGATGCGCAGGCAGACGCGCAGGCGCGGCCGATTCCGCAGACGCCACCGGAGCGCTTCCTGCTGGGTGCGAGTCCACAGAGTGCGCGGCAGGCCGCAGCGCTTGGCTGGCGCTTCGTCTACGCGGCGCACTTCGATGGCGACCCGAAGCACATCGAGGCCGCCTTCGAGGCCTATCGCGCGGTGTCCGCGCACGCCCCGTTGCTGGCAACGGTGGCCTTCGCCGCGCCCACCAGCGAGGCCGCCGCCCGCCATATCGGCGCGTTGCGGGTCTACAAGCTGCACCTGGGCCCAGGGCAGACGGTGAACCTGCCCAGCCCCGAGGCCGCTGCCGAGTACGCACGGCAGGTCGGGGTTGCTGATTTCCGCATCGAAGAAACACGCCCCAGCGTGCTCTCTGGCGATGCACAGCATGTACGCAGCGAGCTGGATGCGCTGCATCGACGCTTCGGCGTCGGTGAATTCATCCTCGACGCGCCGGTGGCCGACCTCGACGCACGCCTGACGTCCCTTGAACTGCTGTCGCCCGCGCCCCGCGCGGCGGTGGCCTGACTGCTGGAGCCACCCCATGAGCACGACCCCGCGTCCCATCCCCTTCGGCATCATGCTGCAGGGCCCCGGCAGCCACATGCATGCGTGGAAGCACCCGTCCAACGTGCCCGATGCCAGCGTCAACCTGGGCTACTACATCGACATCGCGCGTACCGCCGAGGATAACGGCATTGCCTTTGGCTTCGTTGCCGATGGGCTGTACATCAACGAGAAGTCGATTCCGCATTTCCTCAACCGCTTCGAACCGATCTCGCTGCTGTCGGCGCTGGCGACGGCGACGAAAAAGATCGGCCTGGCCGGCACGCTCTCCACCTCGTATAGCGACCCGTTCACCGTGGCGCGCCAGTTCGCTTCGCTGGATCTGCTCAGCGGTGGCCGTGCAGGGTGGAACGTGGTGACCTCGCCGCTGGAAGGCTCGGGACGAAATTACGGGCGTCCGCATCCGGAACACGCGCTGCGCTACCAGATTGCTGATGAGTACCTGGAGGTGGTGCAGGGGCTGTGGGATTCGTGGGATGACGATGCGTTCGTGCGTGACCGCGACAGCGGCACGTTCTTCGCGCCGGAGAAGTTCCGCCGGCTGGATCACAAGGGCCGCTTCTTCCAGGTGGAAGGCCCGCTCAACATCCAGCGCTCGCCGCAGGGGCAGCCGGTGATCTTCCAGGCCGGATCGTCGGACGATGGCATTGCGCTGGCCGGCAAGTACGCCGATGCGGTATTCACCCACGCGCCGTCGTTGGAGGAGACCCGTACGTTCACCCAGAAGGTGAAGAACTCGGCGATCGCCCATGGCCGCAGCGCCGGTGACGTCAAGATCTTCCCGGGCATCGGCCCGATCGTCGGCCGCACGGCGGAGGACGCCGAGGCCAAGTACCAGGCGATTGCCGCGCTGGCCGGGCTGGACGATGCCCTGGCGTATCTCGGCCGCTTCTTCGACCACCATGATTTCAGCCAGTACGACCCGGATGCGCCGTTCCCGGAGCTGGGCGATATCGGCGCCAACTCCTTCCGTTCCACCACCGACCGCATCAAGCAGGATGCGCGCGAGCAGGGCCTGAGCCTGCGCCAGGTGGCACTGCAGGCGGTGAGCCCGCGGCCGAACTTCATCGGCACGCCGGAACATGTGGCCGACGAACTGATCCGCTGGTTCGACGCCGGCGCCAGCGATGGCTTCATCCTCGGCTTCGCCGCGCAGCGCGAAGGCCTGGATGATTTCGTAACGCTGGTGCTGCCCCTGCTGGAAGCGCGCGGTTACCACCGCAGTGCGCTGGAAGGACAGACCCTGCGCGACCACCTGGGCCTGCCACGCAAGGCAAGCCGTTACAGCACCGACGCCGAGCCGGCGCGGAAGGTGGGATAAGGCGATGAGCGGAGACACTTCGGTAGCGCCGGGCCATGCCCGGCGGAATTCGCCGGCAACTGGCGTGCTGCCCGAAATCGCGGCACGTGCCGAACAGGCCATCGCGATCCGCCACGACCTGCATCAGCATCCGGAACTGGCCTTCGAAGAACACCGCACCAGCGCCCGCGTGGCCGAGCTGCTGCAGCAATGGGGCTACGCGGTCAGCACCGGCATCGGCGGCACCGGCGTGGTCGGTACGCTGCAGCGCGGGCAGGGCCGTCGCCGGTTGGGTCTGCGCGCCGACATCGATGCGCTGCCGATCCATGAAGAATCCGGGCTGGCCTATGCCAGCCAGCGCGAAGGCCTGATGCACGCCTGCGGCCACGATGGACACACCGCCATCCTGCTCTCGGCTGCCCACTACCTTGCGCACCACGGGCGTTTCGATGGCACGTTGCAGCTGGTGTTCCAGCCGGCCGAGGAAACCGGCTCGGGCGCTTCGAAGATGATCGCCGATGGCCTGTTCGAACGCTTCCCGGTCGATGCCATCTATGGCCTGCACAACTGGCCGGGCGTGCCGGTGGGGCACTTCGGCTTCGTCGACGGACCGGCGATGGCCTCGGTGGACTGGGCGCGTCTACGGGTGATCGGCAAGGGCGGCCACGGCGCCGAGCCGCAGGGCAGCGTCGATCCGATCCTGGCTGCCGCGCACATCATCACCGCGCTGCAGAGCGTGGTGTCGCGCAATGTCGATCCGCGGCAGATGGGCGTGGTCACCGTCGGCTCGATCCACGGTGGGCAGGCCGCCAATGTCATCCCCGATGTGGTGGAGCTGAAGCTGACCGTGCGCGCCTACCTGCCGGAGGTGCGCGATACGCTGCGCCGGCGGGTCACCGACATTGCCGAGCAGGCCGCCGCTGCCTTCGGTGCGCGTGCCGAGATCGAATTCCCGCGTGGCTTCCCCAGCGTGATCAACCACCCCGAGCAGACGGCCTACATCCGCGAGGTGGCGGTACAGGGGTTCGGTGCGCGGCAGGTGGTGGAGGCCTTCGCACCGCGTACCGCCAGCGAGGACTTCGCCTTCCTGCTGCAGGCACGGCCGGGCAGCTTCGTGTTCGTCGGCAACGGCGACAGCGCGCCGCTGCACAGCCCGCGCTATGTGTTCAACGACGCGGCCATCGCCCCGGCGGCCAGCCTGTGGGCGCGTCTGGCCGAGCACTATCTGGTGGAGGACGTGGCATGAGCGTGCGGTACGACAACGATCGGTTCCTGTACACCTCGGTGGACGACCCGCTGGCGCGTCCGTTGTTCGACGGCCTGGAGCAGGAGTACGACCACCGCTATGCGGACGTGCGCCGGCGTATCGGTGGCAGTGCCCGCGAGGAACTGCAGCGCTATCCGGCCGAAGCCTTCGCTGCCCCGGTCGGTGCGTTCGTGCTGCTGCTGCGCGACGGCGTGGCGATTTCCGGCGGCGCGTTCATGCCGCATCGCGATGAGGACACCGCAGAGTTCAAACGCATCTGGACGCTGCCTGGCCTGCGTCGGCAGGGCATCGCCCGGCGCGTGCTGCAGGAACTGGAAGACCAGGCTGCACGGCAGGGCTATCGGCGTGTGTTCCTGACCACCGGCTTCCGCCAGCCCGAGGCGGTCGGCCTGTACCTCAGCCACGGCTACACCGCGTTGTTCGATCTGGATGCGGACCCGGAAACCATCGCGCATCTGCCGTTCGAGAAACACCTGGTGCCACAGCCACAGCCACAGGCGGGCGACGCAGCCGCCCTCGCACTGCATGGAGCGGCGGCATGAGTACGCCTTCCACTGCCATCGAGGGCATTGTCCGCCAGCCGGCCACGGCGCTGAAGATCGTGCCGGCGCGGCATCCGCTGCAGGTGATCGGCACGGTGTTGGCACTCGCGCTGATCCTGATCGGCCTGCAGTCGGTGCTGGGCAATCCGCGCTGGGGCTGGGGCACGTTCGCCGAGTGGTTCTTTGCCCGGCCGGTACTGGAAGGGTTGGGGCGAACGCTGCTGCTGACCGCACTCGGTACCGGCCTCGGCTTCGCGCTGGGCACCTTGCTGGCCTTGGCCCGCGTCTCCGGTTCACCGCTGTTGTCGGCGGTGTCGTGGGGGTACGTGTGGCTGTTCCGTTCGATTCCGCTGCTGGTGCTGTTGCTGCTGCTGAACAACCTGGGTTACCTGTACAGCACCATCGAACTGGGCGTTCCATTCACCGGCATCAGCCTGTTCTCGTACCCGACCACGCAGCTGATCGGCGTGTTCACTGCCGCCGTGCTCGGCCTCACCTTGAACCAGGCGGCGTTCTCGGCCGAGGTGATCCGTGGTGGCATCCTGTCGGTCGACCACGGCCAGTACGAGGCGGCCGCAGCGTTGGGCCTGCCGCGTGGGCGCCAGGTGCGCCGCATCATCCTGCCGCAGGCGATGCGTTCGATCCTGCCTGCAGCGTTCAATGATGTGATCGGCCTGGCCAAGAGCACCTCGGTGGTCTACGTGCTGGCGTTGCCGGAGCTGTTCTACACCGTGCAGGTGATCTACCGGCGCAACCTGGAGGTGGTGCCGCTGCTGATGGTGGCCACGGTCTGGTACCTGGTGATCCTGACGGTGCTTTCGCTGCTGCAGCGGCGGGTGGAGCAGCGCTTTGCCCGCGGCCAGCTGCAGCACGAGCGCAACGTGTCGCGGGTATCGTCTGCAGCACCGCGGGCGGCGACCGCTGCACGCGTGCCCAGCCGGGCGGCATTTGCCGTGCCGATCGAGGCCGGAACGGGCGCGGCTGTGTCCCTGCAGGGCGTGGGCAAGGCCTTCGGCGAGCAGACGGTGCTTGATGACGTGCATCTGGAACTGAGGGCCGGCAGCGTGACCGTACTGATTGGTCCGTCCGGTGCGGGCAAGTCCACGCTGCTGCGGCTGATCAATCATCTTGAACGCGCTGACAGCGGCTTCGTCACCGTGGGCGGCCAGCTGATCGGTTACCGCCGCGACGGCGACACCCTGTACGAGCTGCCGGAAGGTGAGATCCGCCGTCGCCGCGCGGAAGTCGGCATGGTGTTCCAGGGCTTCAACCTGTTCCCGCACATGACCGCACTGGAGAACATCATCGAAGCGCCAATCGCGGTGCGCGGCATTTCGCGCGCCCAGGCCGAGCAGCAGGCACGCACCCTGCTGGAGCGGGTGGGGCTGGCCGACAAGGCCGATGCTTTCCCGCGCCAGCTGTCTGGCGGCCAGCAGCAGCGTGTGGCCATCGCCCGCGCGCTGGCCCTGCAGCCGAAGGTACTGCTGTTCGACGAGCCGACCTCCGCGTTGGACCCGGAGCTGGTGTCGGAGGTGCTGAGCGTGATCGAGGAACTGGCCAGTTCCGGCACCACGCTGGTGATCGTCACCCACGAACTGGGCTTCGCCCGCCGCGTGGCCGACCACGTGGTGATGATGGACCAGGGCCGGGTGATCGAGCAGGGCACGCCGGACGCGCTGTTTGAACACCCGCGCCAGCAACGCACGGCCGACTTCCTGGCCAAGACCCTGTAACTCCCTTTCGAGAACCGCCATGAGCCCAGCATCGCAGCGACGTCCCGCACGCAGCACCCTGTTGATCATCGGTGTGCTGGTCATCGGCATTGCCGGCATCGTCTATTCGCGCGTGCGCCAGGGCCCCGACGGCGTGCCCGTTGCGGCGACCTCGCTGGCGGCCAGCAACGCGCAGATACTGAAGGGCACGCCCGATCCGAAGGCGCAGGCGCTGATTCCGGCCGGCTATCGCTTCGTCACCCCGGGCGCGTTCACCATCGCCACCCATCCCGGCCAGCTGCCGTTGGCCGACTACGGTGCCGACAGCAAGGAAGTGGTGGGCGTGGAGCCGGACATCGCACGGTTGATCGCCGATGGCCTGGGCCTGAAGCTGGTGGTGGTGCCGGTGGCCTGGGCCGACTGGCCGCTGGGGCTGGAATCGGGCAAGTACGATGCGGTGCTGTCGAACGTGACGGTCACTGAAGAACGCAAGAAGAAGTTCGATTTCTCCAGCTATCGTTTCGACCTGCTGGGCATCTACACCCGCACCGATGGCCCGATCCAGAAGATCGCCACACCGGCCGACATTGCGGGGCTGAAAGTGGTGGTGGGGGCCAGCACCAACCAGGACCAGATCCTGCGCCAATGGGACAAGCAGAACATCGCCGCAGGCCTGAAACCGGTGGAGTACCAGTACTTCGATGATGCGGTGATCGGGCGGTTGGCAGTGATCACAGGCCGCGCCGACGTGTCGTTCGAGCCGAATGCCACCGGCGCCTATTCGGCGCGTGATGGCAAGGTGCGCCGGGTCGGCCTGTTCCCGGGTGGCTGGCCGGACGCAGCGGCGATTTCGGTGACCACCCGCAAGGGCAGTGGCCTGGCCGATGCGGTGACCCAGGCATTGAACACCCAGATCAGCAGCGGTACCTACGCAAAGGTGCTGGCGCGCTGGAATGTGGCCGAAGAAGCGGTGCCGCAGTCGCAGACCAATCCGCCGGGGTTGCCAGGGTTCTAGCGATGCCGCTTGGTAGGCGTCGCGCTTGCTCGACGGAAGGCGTGCCGACCAAGGTCGGCATCTACCGGAGGGCGTGCCAACCAACGGTTGGCACCCACCGGAATGCGAGGCGGGGCATGCCGACCAAGGTCGGCCTCTACCGGGGTCAGGGCTGCCAATCGATGTGTTCCAGGCGGGCGCCTCCATTGCCGTGAAAGAAACTGATCGCGGCGAAGCACGCCTCGATGCCGATGCACCACGCCAGGGGATAGCCATCCACCTGGCCATTGTCGAGGCGGAAATAGGCGTTGCCGGCGCGGTGTTCGTTTCCGCAGGAATGGAGGCCGTCGTCGCCGGGCTCGCGCAGGTACATCAGCCATGCATGCTCCGCATTGCGCAGCATGCACAGCGATGGACCGTCGGGCACCGATGCCCACAGCTCGAACTGGGGCATGGATGCGGCCAGCTCCAGTGCGCTGGCCAGCTGATCGTCGGTAGCGGCGGCGACAGGGCTGCCATCGAGTAGAAGTTCGATCACTTCGGTTCCTGCATCGGCATTACTGCCAACGTGCCTCCAAGGTTCGGAACGGGCCATCGAGCAGCACGCCGTCCTTGTCGAAGTTCCGTACCGATCGCCCATCCACGCGCACGTCCTTGGGCAGGGTACGGCTGGGCCACCATACGCGTACCGGCGTGCCCTTGCGCAGCCCCTTGCCGAGCGACACGGTCAGGTTGCCGTTGCGCTGCCGCGCCTGCATCTGCAGGGTGCCATAGGCAGTGGGCAAGCGTTCCACGGCCAGGCCCTCGCCAGCGACCCACGAAGGGGGCGTACCCGGCAGCAGCGACAACGCATCGTCGTCCTCGCGCATCAGCATGCCGAACAGGGTGCGGCCGTATTCGGCGCCGATCCAGGTGTGCGGCATGTCGCCCAGATAGCGTGGGAAGCGCAACCGCGAGTGCACGACCTCGGCCAGCACCTGCCATTCCAGCGGCCTGCGATCGTGCAGCAGGCCCTGCAGCAGCTCGTCGGCCGCTTCGGGCTGGCCCAGGTGCACGTAGCTCAGCACGTTGCGGATTTCATACGGCGTGTAGGCATACAGCGCACCAGGCTGGTTGCGCTTGCGCACATCGTCCAGGTAGCGGGCAAAGGTGGTGCGCAGGGCCTCGGCCGGCAGCACGCTCTGCGCACCGGTGGGATCCAGCGCGATCGATACACCGGTCGGGTCGCCATCGCCGAGGTCGGCCGATGATGGAATGAAGTCGATGCCCTTCCACGCCATCGTCGCGCGGATCGAGGCGTGCAGTGCGTCATACAGCGCCTTGTACTGTTCGCGCGCCCACGTGGCGGTTTCGTGGTCGCCCAGCGATTCGGCCAACCACGCGCCGTCATGCCAGCCCTTCAGGCCCCAGTAGTCGTCCCAGTAGCTGTGGGTGGGTGAGGGGTAGCCTTCGTGGCTGATCGACGGCGCAAGGATGCCGGCGAAGCGCTCCGGCGAGGGCTGGTCAGCCATGTAGCCCGGCACCAGCGTGCGTTCGCGCAGTTCCTGCAGGAAGCGCAGCGCGGCCTTCACCTTGGGCAGGTAGGCACGCACGCTTTCCGGCCCGCCATCGAGCCGGGCGACGTCGGCAACGAGGGTGACGTACTGGCCCTGGCTGTCGTACTCGATGTCCGAGCCGAAGCCGGTATTGACGCTGCCATCGTCGTTGAGGATGGGCGACACCAGGCCATTGCCGTGCACGCCGTGTTCGCTGTACCAGGCCAGGTAGTCGCGTGCCACTTTCGCTTCACCCATGCGCAGCAGCACGGCCGAGGTGGCCATGCCATCGCGGATGAAGGAGCGGTTGTAGTTGCGCGGACCGGGCTGCATGGCCGGGCCGGTCTGGTTGATCAGCATGTAGGCGGCCTGTGCGCGCAGCATGTCCACCAGCGAAGGGTCGGGCAGGCGCAGGCCGACCTGGCCCAGCCGCGCCTGCCAATCAGCGGAGGCGCGGCTGGCCAGCGTGTCGAACGCCTTGTCGCCGTCGCGCGGCAGCGAGGCGAGGTTGAGGGCCGGTGCTTCCGGCAGCGCGCCATTGGCATCGGCGGTGGCAGTACCGAGCGGGAAGACCACCACCACCGCATCGCTGGCACCGGGGGCCAGGGTGACGCGGTAGCTCAACGCCGCCGCTGCCAGGCCTGCGGCATCGCTGGACTGCTGTGCGGCAGGCAGTTTTCCGCTGGCGATGGCCGTGGTGATCTCGGTGTCACCTTCGTTGCCGAAGGGGGCGGTGCCAGCGGCATCCACTGCGCTGAGTGACTCCAGCAGCGTGCGGCCATTGACGCGCACGCTGTTGCCTTCGACGGCCACCTGGCGGATCGGCGACAGGCCGCCGTTCTGCCACGGCGGGTTCATCTGCATCGGTCGCACTGCGAGGGTCAGCGTGCCTTCGATGGCCGCGCTGCCGGTGTTGCGCAGGCGATGGCGCACGAAGGTGACCGGTTGCCCGTCGCGCTCGATGGCAAAGGCTTCGCTGCGCAGTTCCAGCCCGGGCTGCGGTGACCACGTGGCAGACGGCATCGGCTTCCATCCATCGCGCAGTGCGTGCTGCACCGGTTGTTCGGCGGCACCGGTCGCGCGGCCATCGGCACTGCGCCAGATCGGCTGCACCAGCGGTGCGCCCTTGTAGGCTTCGATGTTGCCGTATTCGTCGAAGATCGATTTCTGCCGGCCCGCATGCACGCCGACTGCGGTCCAGTAGGTCTGCTGCATGTGCAATGAGGCAGGGAACAACGCGCGCTGCGCGCCACTGGCGGCGATCTGGTAGCGCTTCATCGGCGTCATCACCGCCTTCGGGCCGAGCAGGCGGATGCGTTTGACCTGGGGTGCATCGCCTTCCACGGTCAGCCGCAGTGCCTTGATGTCCAGTGGCGCGTCGGCCGCCAGCCAGCTCTGCTGCCGGGTCGCTGCCTGCGCATCGCGCGCCAGTTCGTGCCAGCGGCCCTGTGCGTCCTGCGCCTGCAGGCGTGCAGCGCCGTGCACGTTGGCCCAGTCCACTGCCAGCCCGGTGCTGGGCTGGGCGCGGGGCAGGGTGATGTCGAGCGTGTGGATGCCGCCTTTGCCTGCGGGGATGGCAACCGTGCCGCCGCCCTGCCACAGCGCAGCGGACTGGGGGGCGTCCAGCCCGGTCACCCGTGCGCTGAGCGTGGTGTCGAGCGGTTCCATTTCGAAGATGGATACGCCCCAGTCGGAGGTGCGCTGCGGGCTGGCCAGACGCAGGTAGCGGGCCTGTCGCGGCGCGAAGTACAGGGTCTCGATGCCACCCAGCGAATCGCCCATCACGTAGGCGCTCTGCCACTGCTTGCCGTCGAGCGAGGTCTGCAGCGAATAGCCTTCGGGGTTGGAGACATCCCAGGTGAGGCGGGCACCGGCCAGCATCGCAGGCTTGCCGAGATCGACCTGGAACCAGTGGCCGGGGCTGAACGCGCCGCCGGTCACCGTCTTGGGATCGTTGTCGATCAGGTGGCTGATCGCCATCGCCGGAACCTGCTGCGACGACGCGCTGGCCTGCCATTGCGCGCGCGGTGGCAGGTTCTGTGCGGTGGCGGTGGCGGTGGCGGTGGCGGTGGCGGCCAGTGACAGGCCGAGCAGCAGGGCCGCGGCAAGGCGCCGGTTCGGCAGGCGGGGAGCGGTCCAGCGGTCAGCGCACAACGTCATTGCGAAGGCCTCACATCGGCAGGGCCCGGGAACGGGCGGGCCTACGCTAGCAAGGGATGTAACCGGTTACATGACGCGTCGCAATATTTCCCGGGCGGGTCCTGGCACGAGGTTTCATGAATGCGCACAGATACGCTCGCGCAGCCAGCGATGTGCCGGATCGCGATGCACGCGTTCGTGCCAGAGCATCACCATCTCGAACCCGGGCACATCAATGGGCGCGGCAACCGCCTTCAACGCCGGGTCCTGCGCGACCAGGCGCGAGGGCATCATCGCCACCAGGTCCGTGCGCAGCAGCACGCTGCGCAGGAACAGGAAGTGCGGCACCGACAGCACCACGTTGCGACGCGCGCCTACATGCGCCAACGCGCTGTCGGTGCCGCCATGGAAACCGCCGCCATCCGGTGACACGATCACGTGGTCCAGCGCGCAGAACTGCTTGAGCGTCGGCCGCCGCTTCAGTCGTGGATGGTCGCGACGCCCGGCCAGCACGTAGCGTTCCTGGAACAGCGGACGATGGTGCAGGGAGGCAGGCGCGTCGGAGGTGATGTGGAGGGCGAGATCGATCTCGCCGCGTTCGCTCTGCGCCACCATCTGCGCCGGCGCCAGGCTGACCACGGCCAGGCGCGTGCCGGGTGCGCGCACGCGCAGGTCGGCCAATGCCGGCAGGACGATCGTGGTTTCGCCAAAGTCCGACGCCATGATCCGCCAGGTCTGCGTGGCCTGGGCCGGATCGAACGCCTGCACCGGTGCGACCGCACGCTGCAGTGCAGCCAGTGCGTCGGCCAATGGTTCGCGCAGCGCATCGGCACGTGCGGTGGCACGCATGCCGCGTGGCCCCGGCAGCAGCAACGGATCATCGAACAGGTGGCGCAGGCGCGCCAGCTGCACGCTGACCGTGGGCTGGGCCAGATGCAGGCGTTCGGCCGCGCGGGTGACGTTCTGCTCTTCCAGCAAGGCCTGCAGGGTTACCAGCAGGTTGAGGTCGATGCGACGCAGGGTATTGTCCATGGCAATGCCGGGGATTGCAGGAATTCATTTCAACTATAGCGTGGCGGCACCCAACATGGCCGGCATTCCCTCCCTGGTGCCACCATGAACGTTCTGCTTGTCTACGCCCACCCCGAACCCACCTCGCTCAATGGCAGCCTGAAGGCCTTCACCGTCGAGCACCTGCAACGCGCCGGCCACACCGTGCAGGTGTCCGACCTGCATGCCATGCAATGGAAGGCGCAGATCGATGCCGACGATCACCCCGGGCGGGATCCTTCGGTGCCGTTCCACGCGTCACTGGATTCGCGCGACGCCTTCAGGACGGGCCGGCAGAGCGCCGACATCGCCGCCGAGCAGGAAAAACTGCGCTGGGCCGACGCGGTGATCCTGCAGTTCCCGCTGTGGTGGTTCTCGATGCCGGCCATCCTGAAGGGTTGGGTGGATCGCGTGTACGCCTATGGTTTTGCCTATGGCGTGGGCGAACATTCCGATCGGCATTGGGGCGACCGCTATGGCGAGGGCGCGATGTCCGGCAAGCGCGCGATGCTGGTGGTCACCACCGGTGGCTGGGAGTCGCATTACGGTCCGCGCGGCATCAATGGGCCGATCGACGATGTGCTGTTCCCGATCCAGCACGGCATCCTGTTCTATCCCGGCTTTGACGTGCTGCCCGCGCATGTGATCTACCGCAGCAGCCGTATCGATGAGGCGTCGTTGCCTGGCGTGCTGGAGGGGCTGGGCGCGCGGCTGGATGGGCTGGCGAGCGATCCGGTGATTGCCTACCGGCGGCAGAACGGCGGTGATTATCTGATCCCTGCACTGAGCCTGCGGCCTGAGTTGGCCGAGGGTGAGGCAGGGTTGGGAGTTCACCTCGAACTGTGAGTGGCGCATTCGCCTCTGGAAACGCGACGGAGATTCTGTAGGTTCGGCAGTCTGGCGGCGCTCGCGGTAGCCGCCCTTGCTGACTCAGGGAGACGCAGGTCCTTTGAAGACGGAATTCAACTTCACCCTGAGATACCGCCTGCCCGATACCTCGGGTGATCCTGGCGTCCTCGAACGGCACCTGCTCGATGCGGGATGTGGAGATGCACTGTTGGGCGTAGGGAGCCCGGCAAGGCTGGCGCTGGAATTCTGTCGTGAGGCGAGCAGTGCCGCTGAGGCGATGCGCTCCGCGCTGGGAGACGTCCAGCGTGCCGTACCCGATGCAGAGCTGATCGAAGTCAGTCCCGATCTGGTTGGGCTGACGGATGTCGCTGATCTGCTGGGCATGTCACGGCAGAACATGCGCAAGTTGCTGCTCGCGCACCCGCAGACGTTTCCGGCACCGGTGCACGAAGGGAGCGCGTCGATCTGGCATCTGGCCGATATTCTTTCGTGGATGCAGGCGCGCGGCAGCCAGAAGGTCAGCAGCGAGCTGGCGGAGCTCGCTGCTGCGGCGCTGCAGATCAATGTGGCGAAGGAGCAGGAACGGCTGGTTCAGCATCCCGGCTGAGGGTCGCTGCGCGACAGGCCGTTACAGTTGCACACGCTCCCACCAGCGCGTACCAGCGGTCGGTGATTGCATGTCCAGTGCCTCGCCCATCATCGGCGTGGCCACCGGCACGTTCTTTGCGGCAGCCAATGCGCTGATGCGTTCGAACGGTTGCTGCCACTCGTGCAGGGCCAGGTCGAAGGTGCCGTTGTGGATCGGCAGCAGCCACTTGCCACGCAGGTCCAGGTGCGCCTGCAGGGTCTGTTCGGGCTGCATGTGCACGAATGCCCAGCGTTGATCGTAGGCACCGGTTTCGATCATCGTCAGGTCGAACGGACCGTACTTCTCGCCGATGGCCTTGAAGCCGTCGAAGTAGCCGGTGTCGCCGCTGAAGAAGATGCGGAAGTCGCCGTCCTGGATCACCCACGATGCCCACAGGCTGCGATCGCTGTCACCCAGGCCGCGGCCGGAGAAATGCTGGCCGGGGGTTGCGGTCAGGCGCAGGCCAGCGGCTTCTGTGGACTGCCACCAGTCCAGTTGTTCGACCTTGGCCGCATCCACGCCCCAGGCGATCAGCTGGTCGCCTACACCCAGCGGTGCGATGAAGCGCGCGGTCTTGCCAGCCAGCTTCATTACCGCCGCGTGGTCGAGGTGGTCGTAGTGGTTGTGCGAGAGGATGACACCGGCGATCGGCGGCAGTTCGTCGATGCTGATCGGCGGCGCATGGAAGCGCGCCGGGCCCATCCATTGCACCGGTGAGGCGCGTTCGGAGAAGACCGGATCGGTCAGCCAGTACTGGCCGCGCAGCTTCAGCAGGATCGTCGAATGCCCCAGGCGGAACAGGCTGCGGTCGGGCGCCGCGTCCAGGGTGGCGCGGTCCAGCGCCTGCACCGGGATGGGGTGGTCGGGCACGGTGCCCTTGGGCTTGTTGAACAGGAAGGTCCACCAGATCTCCAGGCCATCACGCAGGCCCATTGCCGGTTTCGGCAGGGCATTGCGGAACTTGCCTTCGCGGTACTGCGGCGAATCGGGGAAGTCAGGGAGGGACCAGGATTTGCAGAAGGTATAAGCGGTCACGGCGAGGATTCCGAGCAGGAGGACAAGGAGCAGGCGCTTCATGGGTGACGTCCGCAGGGTACACTGCACAGTGTAGTTTCCGGATTTCAGAAAGTACACTGCTGGGTGTAAAATGGTGGCATCCGTTCAGCTGTCTGGTTCCGCCATGCCCCGTACCCCGCAACGCCTTACCGACCGCAAGCGCGAGGCCATCGTCCGCGCGGCGGTGGAAGAGTTCCGTTCGGCCGGCTACGAGGCGACCAGCATGGACCGCATCGCGGCGGTGGCTGGTGTCTCCAAGCGCACCGTCTACAACCACTTCCCGAGCAAGGAAGAACTGTTCGCGCTGATCCTGGAAGAGCTGTGGCAGAGCAGCGTGGCCAGCGTCGAGCTGCCGTACCGCGCCGACCAGCCGCTGGATGTGCAGCTGCTGCAGCTGCTGCGGCAGAAGCTGGACCTGCTGGGTGATGCCAACTTCATCGATCTGGCGCGGGTGGCGATGGCCGAGATCATCCATTCACCCGAGCGCGCGCAGGCGATCGTCTGCCGCATGGGCGAGAAGGAGAGCGGCGTCAGCGCATGGATCCGTGCGGCGATTGCCGATGGGCGGCTGCGCCAGGTCGATCCGGAATTCGCCGGCCATCAGCTGCAGGGCCTGGTGAAGAGCTTCGCGTTCTGGCCGCAGGTGACGATGGGCCAGGCGCCGCTGGCGCAGGCCGAACGCACGCGCGTGGCCGAGTCGGCGGTGGCGATGTTCCTGGGCTTCTACGCGGTGTAAGCCGGCGGCCGCACGTCAGTGCGCGCCCAGCTGCCTGAGATAGGCGCAGAACATATCCGCGACCGCATCGGCATAGACGCGCATCTCGGCGGCAGTGCGCGGTTCACTGGAAAATTCGCGACCGGTGGCACCCAGCGTGGTATCGATCAGATCCACCGCCAGCTGGCGCGTGCCCGCCGAGGCCTGCGGCAGCAGCTCGGCCATGAACACGAGCATCGCTTCGTCGGTCTCGCTGCGTGCTTCCTGCGCTTCCGGCGCATCGCGGTACAGCGGCGCGGCATCGTTCAACGCGCCACGGGTCTGCGCTTCTTCGCATTCCGACACGATGAAGGCATGCACCAACGTGCGCAGGCGCTGCAGGTGCGGTTGTCGTGTGTCCTGCAGGATGTCGCGCAGCATCGCGCCGGTCTGCTGCCACTCGTCGCGCTGCAGGCGGAACAGGATTGCCGCCTTGTTGGGAAAGTACTGGTACAGCGAACCGACGCTGACACCGGCGCGTTCGGCCACCCGCGCGGTGGTGAACCGGGGGGCGCCTTCGTGCTTCAGAACCTGAGCAGCGGCTTCGAGAATGGCCGCGACCAGGTCGTTCGATCGTGACTGGCGAGGCTGTTTTCTCGAGGAAATCTGCGGCGGACGACGTTCGGACATGGGGCTTTTCCAATGCGAATAGGCGGAGCCGGGGATCGTCCGTATTCTTGATTGCGACGAATCATTCGCATTCTAACCCCGTCATCGCAAGGAACACCCGCCCATGTCCACCCTGATCTCAACCCCGGTCGCGCCCCTGCTGGCACGCCTGTTCACCGAAGCCGACAGCGCGCTCAGCCCGGCCTTGACCTCCGTCTCCCCCGAAGAGCGGCAGCGCCTGCTGGGCAGCCGCACCGAATACCGGCGCCTGTATGGCGAGCTGCTGAAGGACCTGTGGCTGCCGGTGTCGCCGGAAACCGGCCGCCTGCTGTACCTGCTGGCGCGCAGCAGTGGCGCGCGCAGCATCGTTGAGTTCGGTACGTCGTTCGGCATCTCCAGCATCCATCTGGCTGCGGCGTTGCGTGAC
This sequence comes from Stenotrophomonas sp. FW305-C-20-S1, assembly GCF_058783335.1. Taxonomy (NCBI): domain Bacteria; kingdom Pseudomonadati; phylum Pseudomonadota; class Gammaproteobacteria; order Lysobacterales; family Lysobacteraceae; genus Stenotrophomonas; species Stenotrophomonas sp. FW305-C-20-S1. Next base: position 29,357 of record NZ_JBYTEK010000021.1, read on the forward strand.
AACGGCGGCGGCCGCCTGATCACCACCGAGTTCGAACCGGAGAAGGCGCGCCGTGCCGCCGGCCACCTGCGTGAAGCGGGCCTGGACGATCTGGTCGAGATCCGCGTGGGCGACGCACTGGAGACCCTGGCGGTGGACCTGCCCGATACGATCGATCTGGTGCTGCTCGATGGTGCCAAGGTGCTGTACGACGATGTGCTGGAGCTGCTGCACGAGCGGCTGCGCCCGGGCGCAGTGGTGATCGCCGACAACGCCGACGACAGCCCGCGCTACCAGCAGCGCATGCGCTCGGGCAATGCAGGCTATCTGTCCGTGCCCTTCGCCGACGATGTGGAGCTGTCGATGCGGCTGGCCTGAAGGCCGCTCAGGCCAGCTGCCGGAACTGCTCCGGTGGCAGGGCCCGTGCATACAGATAGCCCTGGCCCACATCCACCCCCAGCGCACGCAGCAGCTGCTCCTGCGCCGGGGTCTCGGTGCCTTCGGCAACGACGATGGCACCGCAGCGGTGGGCTACTTCCACGATGAAGCGGACGATGGACTGCGACTTGGCATCGGACAACGTGGCGATCAATGCCCGCTCGATCTTGACCTCGGCCACCGACAGCTGCGACAGCAGGATCAGGGTCGAATAGCCGGCGCCGAAGTCGTCCAGTGACAGGCTCATGCCAGCGGCCAGCAGGACGACGACGTTGGCATCGACAACGTCGCGCTCGACGATTTCGGTCCACTCGACGATCTCCAGCCGCAGCATCGCGCCGGGTATGCGTTGCTGCTCCAGCAAGGTGCACAGGCGTGCGCCGAAGCCGGGTTGGCGCAGCGATTCGGCGGACACGTTCACTGCGATCGTCAGCGTATGCCCGTCATCCCTGCAGTGGCCAAGGAAGGCGGTGGCCGCCTGCAGCGTGGCCCATTCCAGTTCGGCAAGGCGTCCGCGACGGCGCAGCAGCGAAACCACCCGCATCGGTGCAATCAGGTGGCCATCGCCATCGCGCATCCGCAGCAGCGCCTCGGCGCCGACCAGGTGGCGGTCCTGCAGGCGGAACTTGGGCTGGTAGTACAGTGGTGCATCGGCGTGCTGCAGCCAGTGGTCCAGCGCGGTCTCGATCAGGGCATCCACTTCGCTGTCGCGCTGGATAGGATCATCGAAGAACACCACACCGGACTCGATCGCGTTCAAGGCCAGGGTGACCGCGCGGAACGGGATGGAGCTGTCGTCCTGCGTGGGCGGCTGCAGCTCGACCACCGCGCAGCGGAACACCGGGCGGAAGCCCGGCCAGTCATCGCCGATCACCGTGGACAGGCGGTCGGCCAACGCAGGCAGTTCGGTATCGGCGCGGAGATCGGCAAGGCTAGCGTCCGGCAGCAGGATCGCGAGCGCGCTGTCACCGAACTGATAGATCTCCATCGCATCGGTCGGTCGCGCATGCAGCAGGGTGCGACGCACGGCCTCGGCGTTGTGCGGGTTCCACAGGCCGCTGTCATTGAGCGGGCCATAGCGCAGCAGCAGGTCCTGCAGGTTGCCCATCTCGGTCACGATCAGGCACGCATTGCCGCGGTCTTCGCTGCTGCGCCAATGACGCTGCAGACGCTCGTCGAGGGCGCGCAGGTTGGGCAGGCCGCTCACCGGGTCGATGCGCATCCACGCATGTTCGCGTTGGCGCTGGGCATCGATCTGCGCATCGTTGTAGACCAGCGCGAATACGGCCACCAGCACCAGCAGTGACACCGGCAGGGCCAGCACGCGCTGGGTGGCCAGTTCCAGCAGGGGCAGCTGCGCGCTGCCGATGATCGCCACGCCCAACACCAGCCCGATCAAGGTCACTGCGATGCGCACCGCCCAGGCCTGCAGGATCAACCGCAGCGAGAAGTGGGTGAGCATGCGCGGGTATATCCGCCCGCGCAGCCAGATGCCTGCCAGCACCTGCAGCGCCGCTTCCAGGCTGGCGGGCAGGAAATACTGCGTGCCGGAGAACTGGTAGCGCGCCAGCAGGCTGGCCAGCAGGCAGGTCACGCCGCCGCGCCAGCCGCCCAGCAGACCGCTGATCAGCAGGATGTCGATGCCGAGGTTGAGCTTGACCACGCCCTGCGCGTAGCCGGCCACGAACCATGAATTGAACAGGTAGATCAGGCCGAGGATCGCGCCGATGTAGACGCGGCGTCCTTCCATGGCATGGCCGCCGCGGCGGGTGGCGATCAGGAACACGCCGATCATGCCGATCACCGCAGTGGCCTGCAGCAGGTACAGCGGCAGGCTGGGCAGGGCGCTGTCCAGAACCCGGGTCGAGAGCCTCGATAGCGCATCGATAGCCATAGCCGGTCCTGTGTGCGGCCAACTGCCAGTAGACGCAGAGTAAACCACGGCCGCGTGTACGGCCAAACCGGGGCTGCCAGTGTGTGCTGAGCGCTGGTCTAGTAACGCGGATCGGCGATGGCGGGCAGCACCAGCTCGCGCACGAAGCTGGACGGTGACAGCTGCAGCAGGGCGTGCACCATCGACACCACGTCGTGCACCGGCACGTACTCGCCATTGCCGCGTGCGGCCGCCTGCTGCAGCGGCACCGACAGTGCATCTTCGGTATTGAGGTAGCCCAGCTGCAGCGTCGTCACGGCCAGCCGCTGCTGGCGGAAGCCTTCGCGCAGGGCATCGGCAATCCCGTTGAGCGCGAACTTGGACGCGCCGAAGGCCACCTCGGGGCGGCCACTGCGCGGCAGCGCCGAGGTCGAGCCGGTCAACACCAGTTGCGGGCGGCGCCCGCCGAGCACGCGCGGCAGCAGCTGCTTGAGCAGCAGCAGGGTGGCGGTGATGTTGACGTCCACCAGCTGCGCCAGCGCGCTGTCACTTTCGTTGAGGAAATCGTAGTCGTCACTGAATGCGGTCTCCTCCCAGATGCCAAGGTTATGGATGAGCACATCGAGATCCGACGGCGCCTGCGCTGCGATGCTGGCAGCGGCCCGTACCGGCTGGCTCAGGTCTGCTTCAATCCAGTGCAGGTCGACGCCCTCGCTGCAGTCCAGCTGCGTGGGGCGTGTGCGCGATACGCCGATGACGGTATCGCCGGGCCGGCAGAGGCCTTCCACGAAGGCGCGGCCAAGACCTTTGCTGGCGCCGATGACCATGAGTTTCATGCAGTGTCCTTTGCTGTGGGGTGTCCGATTCGGAGAGAATCCAGGCTGTGACCGGGGCCGGAGCGGTGGGGATGGAAGCAGGATCGAGTGATGGCGGTGTAATGCCCTTGCCGTCGCAATGGCGCAGCGTGCTGCGCGATGCAGATATCGAGATGCAGGGCATCGGCGTGTCGCGCGCCGATGTGGCGCGGGTGCGACGCCCGGGAACGCCGGATGCGTTCCTGAAATCGGAAGTGATCGATGCCTTCAGCGAACTGGAGGGCGAAATCCTGCGTCTGCGTTGGCTGCGGGCACAGGGACAGCCGGTGCCAACGGTGTTGGATACGGCGGAGGAGGGCGGCCGGCGTTGGCTGCTGATGAGCGCGTTGCCCGGCCATGACCTCGCGTCCTCGCCGACGCTGGCGCCCGACCAGGTGGTCGTGCTGCTGGCTGACGCGCTGCGCGCCCTGCATGCGCTGCCGGTTGCCGGTTGTCCGTTCGATCATCGCCTTGCATCGCGCTTGCCGGAGGTCGCTGCGCGCGTTGCCGCAGGGTTGATCGATGCGGATGATTTCGACGATGAGCGCCTGGGCCAGAGCGCCGAGCAGGTGCATGCCGAGCTGATCGCAACGTGCCCGGCGGATGAAGATCTGGTGGTAGCGCACGGCGATGCATGCCTGCCGAATCTGATGGCGGTCGACGGCCGCTTCAGCGGTTTCATCGATTGCGGACGGCTGGGTGTGGCTGATCGTTGCCAGGACCTGGCGTTGGCCGCACGCAGCCTGGTCCACAACTATGACGACACCCGCTGGGTTGCGCCCTTGCTGGCCCGCTATGGCATCGGTGCCGATGAACGCCGACTCGCGTTCTACCGCCTGCTGGACGAGTTCTTCTAGGTGCATGCAGGGTCCGCAGTTGCAGCAGGGTGCGGCAGGATCGGTCCTCAACAGCGGTTGAGGTCAAGCGCGACGCGCTGAACGGCGACTGGCCGAAGGCTTGGATTCGGCTTTTAAATGGACGAACGTTCGTTCATTGTTTGCCGCATGAACCGCACCGACCGCAATGAGCAACGCGCCTCGCAGATCCTGCAGGCGGCCCTGCAGTGCTTTCTGTCCAAGGGCTTCCACCAGACCAGCATGCGCGACATCGCGCGGGCGGCCGGGGTGAGCCTGGGCAATCTCTACAACCACTTTCCCGGCAAGGAGGCGCTGATCCTGGCGACGGCCGAGGCCGAACAGGACGAACTGCAGCCGTTGCTGCAGCGGTTGGCGGGATGCAATGGCGAACGTGCGCAGGTGCAGGGGTTCCTGCGGGACTTCCACACCCTGTGCCGGCAGCCGGAATGGGCGCTGTTGAGCGTGGAAGTGCTGGCCGAGAGCGCGCGCAATCCGGCGGTGGCGGCGGCATTCGCTGGCAACCGCGCGCAGTTGCAGAGCGGTCTTGCCGAGGCTTTGCAGGAGGTCGCACGTCGTGAGCGCCGCCGGCCCGTGCTGGCGCCCGCGCTGCAGGCGCAGGTGCTGCTGGATGCGATCGAGAGCGCTGCGCTGCGAAAGGGATTGGGTGAGGCGAGCGATGCCGATACCGACGTGCTTGATCCCGCTCTGCTGGCAGCTCTGCTTGGGGCGCGTGCGTGAGCACTGACGATCGGCGGCTGCATGGGCTGGACCTGGCGCGCTACCTCGCCCTGGCCGGCATGGTGCTGGTCAACTTCCGCCTGGCGATGGCCGTCGAGACCGATGGCGGCGGCTGGCTTGCTGGATTCTTCCACCTGCTGGAAGGCAAGGCTTCGGCGACCTTCGTGACGCTGGCCGGGGTGGGCCTGATGCTGGCCACACAGCGACTGGCGTGGTGGCAGGCAAGCGTGCAGACCTGGCGGCGGGCCGTGTTCCTGGCCGTGCTCGGCCTGCTCAACCTGACCGTGTTTCCTGCCGATATCCTGCATTACTACGCGGTGTACTTCGCGCTGGCGGTGCTGTGGCTGCGCGCGTCGCCCCGTGTTCTGCTGGGCAGCATGGTGGCTCTGGCGATGGTCGCGTTCTGGGCCCTGCTGCGCTGGGACTACAGCCAGGGCTGGAACTGGCAGACGCTGGCTTACGAGGGGCTGTGGCAAGGGCCGGGTGCGATGCGCAACCTGCTGTTCAATGGCTTCCATCCGGTGTTGCCGTGGCTGTGCTTTTTCCTGCTGGGCATGCTGCTGGCGCGGCTGCCGCTGTCGCAACCCCGGGTGCAGCGTGCCTTGCTGCTGCTTGGCCTGCTGCTGATGGGCGCCGGCCAGGTGTTGCAGCAGTGGGGCCACGGCACGATGTGGCAGGTGTGGCTGGCGACGCAGCCGATGCCGCCCGGTCCGGCCTATCTGCTGACCGGCGCAGGCGCGGCGTGTGCACTGATCGCGGCTTGCCTGTGGCTGGTGCGGCTGCATCCTGGCGATTGGCTGGAACCGTTCACCGCGGCCGGACGGATGACGCTGAGCCTGTACGTGGCGCACATCCTGATCGGCATGGGCGTGCTGGAATCGCTTGGACTGCTTGATGGCAGTGCCAGCCTGTCGTGGGTGCTGATGGCCGCGTTGTTGTTCGTGATGCTGGCGACCGCGGCGGCCTGGTTGTGGTCGTGGCAGTTTGCGCGCGGTCCGTTGGAAGCGGTCATGCGACGCATCGCCGGCTAGTTCTTTTGTCGCAGGAGAGCGATGTTGTGACCAGTTTGCCTGTGCGGATGCAAGGCCATCTGCGATAGTAGGTGTCGTCACCAAAGCACGCCTGCATCCATGTCATTCGCTTCGGCGCAGCAGATCGTTGAAGTCCTGCAGCAGTCCTACGACATCAACGCGACCGCGGTGGTGCCGCGTCCGGTGGGCGCCGACGCCAATGCGTGCGTGTTCCGTATCGATGCCCGCCACGACCATTGGTGGTTGAAGTGCCGCAACTTCCAGGTGGCACCCGCGGTGTGGGACAGCCTGCATTGGCTGCGTGGCACCTTGGGCATCGAAGAGATTGTTGCGCCGTGGCCGGCATTGACCGGCGGCGCATCGGTGCAGCGCTGGGGCCTGCAGTTCACGTTGTTCCCCTACATCGAAGGGCAGTCGGGCTTCGAGGCACCGCTGAGCCGTGCGCAATGGCGCCAGCTGGGCGGAGTGCTGCGTCGCCTGCATGAGGCCGAGATTCCGCCGGCGTTGCGCCAGGCCCTGCCGACGCTGCGGCTTGAAACCGCAGCGGTCGACACGGTGGGGACATGGTTGCGCGATCCCTCGACGCTGGCGCAGGCGCAGGATCGGTCCGGCAGTGCGTTCCTGGCGCTGTGGCAGCAGCAGCGGCCGCGCATCGCCGAGCTTCACCAGCGTGCAGAAGCGCTGCATCGCCAATTGCAGGGTGAGGCACCGGCGCTGCGCCTGTGCCACACCGACCTGCACGCGGGCAACCTGCTGATGGGGCAGGACGATGCACTGCACCTGATCGACTGGGACGGACTGGCACTGGCCCCGCGCGAGCGCGACCTGATGTTTGTCGGCGCCGCGGTAGGTGGTCGCTGGGGGCGCGAGCATCCACTCGGCTTCGCCGAAGGCTATGGCAGCGACCTGGGCGATCCGCGCTGGATTGCGTGGTATCGGCACTGGCGCATCCTGCAGGACCTGATCGAATTCGAGCAGATGCTGCTGGGCCCCGGCGCGGCGCAGCGCTCGTTGCAGCAGCACCGGCAAGCACTGCATTACCTGGGCGAGCAGTTCGCGCCGGGCAATGTGTTCGATGCGGCCGAGCGCGCGTACCAGGTGCTGTAGGGGGTCCGGCCGGGCTGCGCCCGGCACCTGCGGTAGTGCCGGCCGCTGGCCGGCAACCTCAACAGCAACAGCCGAAGCAACAGCAACAGCCGGCTCTGCACTATCTGTGGGTTTGGCGGGGCGGTGTCGGATTGCGGGGACGCCGTAAACCCATCCATGGGGGCTTGGCCGCGGCATCCATGCCGCGGACACCCCGCAATCCGACACCGCCCCGCCTTCGACAATTCCCAGCTGCTGTTGGTGGGTGTCGACCTTGGTCGACGCGTAGATCCACGCCATGCGTGGATGCTCTTCGATCATTTGATCAATTGTCGAAATATTCGATTTCGATGGAGATTCATCCACGCATGGCGTGGATCTACCAGACACCGGGAAACTGTCAAAGGTGGGGCGGTGTCGGATGGCGGGGTGTCCGCGGCATGGATGCCGCGGCCAAGCCTACAAGGACGTACTTGCGGCGTCCCCGCCATCCGACACCGCCCCGCCATCCCACGGAACGCCCGCTGTTGCTGTTGCTGTTGCTGTTGAGGTTGCCGGCCAGCGGCCGGCACTACCACGGGTGCCGGGCGCAGCCCGGCCGGACCTCTTACTCCGCCGGCTTGGCCGCTGCGCTCGCGGCGACGCTCGCTGCACGCCGTGACAGCACCGCTTCGCGATGGGCGATGTAGGCGTTGGCGGCGAGGATGATGCCGGCGCCGACGATCGTCCAGCGATCCACCGTCTCGGCGAACAACAGCCAGCCACACAAGGTCACCAGCGGCAGTTGCAGGAAGCTGATCGGGGTCAGCGCGGAGACTTCGCCCAGGCGCAGTGCGCGTGTCCACAGCAACTGGCCGATGGTGCCCAGCACGCCGGTGGCCAGCAGCCAGAGCCAGGCGATGCCGGTGGGCCAGACCCACACGAACAAGGCCGGTATCAGCGACAGCGGTACCCAGAACACGTAGGTGTAGAGCACCACGGTGTCGGCGCTGTCGATACGGGTGAGCTGCTTGATCTGGATCGCCACCAGCGAGCTGAGCACGGCGGCGGCCACGGCGATCAGGCTGCCGGACGTGAAGCCGGCCGTGCCCGGCCGCACGATCACCAGCACGCCGATGAAGCCGACCACCACCGCTGCCCAGCGCCGTACGCGTACCGTTTCGCCCAGCCACAGCACCGCCGCGATGGTGACGAACAACGGGGTGGAGTAGGACAGCGAAACGGCCTGTGCCAGGGGCAGGTGGCCCAACGCCCAGAACGCGCACAGCATCGAGCCCAGGCCGATCGCGCTGCGCAGGAAATAGCGCGGCAGCTGCTGGGTCTTCAACGGGGCATGGCCTGGGCGCAGCAGCATCGGCAGCAGGGCGAGCAGGCCGAAGGCATTGCGGAAGAACGCCACTTCCTGGGTCGGCACGTAGCGGGTGGCGTAGCGGATCGCCACCGCCATCAGTCCAAACGCCATGGTGCTGCCGAGCATCAGCAGCGCCGCCCGCAATGGGGTGGCGCTGGCGGGTAGGGCGGGTGTGCTCACCACTGTGCGCCGAGCAGGCGGGGCTCCGGTTCGATCGGCACGCCGAACTTCTCCAGTACCGAGGCGGAGATCCGCCGTGCCAGCGCCAGCAGTTCAGTGCCGGTGGCGTTGCCGTGGTTGACCAGCACCAGCGCGTGGCTGGGCGCAACGCCGGCATCACCTTCGCGGAAGCCCTTCCAGCCACAGGATTCGATCATCCAGGCCGCCGAGACCTTGCGGCGGTCATCACGGTCCGCCGGGAACACCGGCAGCTCGGGGAAGTGCTGCAGCAGCACCTCCACCTGTTCCAGCGGCAGCACCGGGTTCTCGAAGAAGCTGCCTGCGTTGCCCAGTACGTCGGGGTCGGGCAGCTTGCGGCGACGGATCGCGATCACCGCATTGGCCACGTCCACCGCGCTCGGCAGTTCCACGCCCTGCGCCTGCAGTTCTTCGCGGATGCCGGCGTAGCCCATGCGCAGGTCGTGCAGCAGCGGCAGTTTCAGTTCAATGGCGGTGATCAGGTAGCGGTCCGGCTGCTGCTTGAACACGCTGTCGCGGTAGGCGAAGCCACACTGTTCGTTGTCCATCCGTACCCAGGCTTTTTCCTGGCAGTCCCAGGCCTCTACGGTCTGGATGAACTCGCCGACCTGCGCGCCATAGGCGCCGATGTTCTGGATCGGCGATGCGCCGGCGGTGCCGGGAATCAGGGCCAGGTTTTCCAGGCCGGACAGGCCTTCCTGCAGCGACCACATCACAAGCCCGTGCCAGGACACGCCGGCTCCAGCGCGGATCACGGCGTGGTCGGCACGGTGTTCGAGGAAACTGATTTCGCGGTTGCCGAACACGAGCACGGTGCCGGGCAGGTCTTCGGCGATCAGCACATTGCTGCCGCTGCCAAGCACCAGCAGCGGGCCATTGGCCACTTCCGGCAACGCCAGAACCTCGGGCAGCAGCGCGGCGTCGTGCAGTTCCAGCAACTGCGCTGCGCTGGCCTGCACGTGGAACGTGTTCAGGGCCTGCAGTGGCGCGTTGTGGGTGAGGGTCCAGCGCAGCGGTGCTGCAGCGTTGTTGGTGTCGTCCATGGGCGTGCTCACAGGGGTGCCACCGCGCCGCGACTGGGCGCCTCGCGTCGGCGGCGGATCGCCTCCACGCAGTCGGCGACCAATGCCGGGCCCTTGAAGATCAGGCCGCTGTAGCACTGCACCAGCGCCGCACCGGCGGCCATCTTGGCCACGGCGTCGGCACCGGACAGGATGCCGCCGACACCGACCAGCGGCACTGATTCGGGCAGGCGTGCACGCAGGCGGCGCAGTACCAGGGTGGACTGTTCCAGCACCGGTGCGCCGGACAGCCCGCCGGCTTCATTGGCCAGCGGATCGCCGGCAACCCGGCTGTGGTCGATGGTGGTGTTGGTGGCGATCACGCCGTCCACCTGCAGTTCGCCAAGTACGCGCGCGGCGGCGTCGATGTCGCGCTCGCTGAGGTCCGGGGCCACCTTCACCAGCATTGGCACGCGCCTGCCATGCTGCGCGGCCAGCGCTTCCTGGCGCTCACGCAGCTGGCTGACCAGCTGCCGCAGCGCGGTCTCTTCCTGCAGCTCGCGCAGGCCGGCCGTGTTGGGCGAGGAAATGTTGACGGTGATGTAGTCGGCCAGCGGGTACACCTTGTCCATGCAGGCGATGTAGTCATCGGCCGCCTGTTCGTTGGGGGTGTCCTTGTTCTTGCCGATGTTGATGCCGAGCAGGCCGCGCCGGTTGCGCGCGCGTTCGACGTTGCGCACCAGCGCATCCACGCCGGCGTTGTTGAAGCCCATGCGGTTGATGATCGCGTTGTGCGCAGGCAGCCGGAACAGGCGCGGCTTGGGGTTGCCGGCCTGCGCTCGCGGCGTGATCGTGCCGATCTCCACGAAGCCGAAGCCCAGCGCGAACAGTGCATCGATGTGCTCGCCATTCTTGTCCAGGCCGGCAGCAAGGCCGACCGGATTGGGGAACGTCAGCCCGAACACCGTGCTGGGCATCGGCGCGATGCGTGCGGCCACCAGCGGCGTGGTGCCGGTGCGATAGGCCAGGTCCAGAGCGGACAGGCCGAGACCGTGGGCGCGTTCGGCGTCGAGCGAGAACAGGAAGGGGCGGGCAAGCGAATACATGCGTTGGTTTCAGTCCAGCGTGCCGAGGAAGGCTCGGGTTCGATATTCAAAAGCGACCTGGCCGTCGACCGCGTGGGCGGCGAACAGGTCCTGCAGCGCAGCCAGCATCGGCGCGTGGCGCGGATGGCCGGGCTGCGGCGCGTAGGAAGAAGACAGCAGGCGCCCGCGCAGGGCGTCCAGGTCCAGGTGCTGCACGTTCGGCAGCTGCACCATGCCGCGCAGGCCGGAGCCGAACCAGGCCTGCATGGTGGCGTCGTCCTGGTAGCGTTCGGCCACGGCGGTGTAGTCGGTGCCGTAGTCCAGCAGCAGTTGTTCGTAGCCGACCAGGAACGGGCTGGCATCGAGCAGGCGCGAATTCCAGTAGATCAGCGCCAGGCCGCCCGGGCGCAGGATGCGCTGCCACTCGGCGCGCACGGCCACGGTGTCGAACCAGTGGAAGGCCTGCGCGGCGCCGACCAGGTCCACGCTGGCGTCGGCCAGACCGGTGGCCTCTGCGCGCCCGTCGACGGCGGAGAACTGCGGATACTGCGGCGCCAGCCAGTGCTCGGCGGCGGCGCGCATCGCCGCGTTGGGTTCGACGGCGACCAGTGGATGGCCGGCGGCCAGGAACTGCCGGCTGGAGATGCCGGTGCCGGCGCCGATGTCAGCGACACGCGCGCTGGTTGCCACGGCCATGGGGCCATGCAGCCAGTCCATCAGGGCAGGCGGATAGTCCGGGCGGTAGCGGACATGGTCCGCGACGCGGCTGCTGAAGCGTTCAGTGCTGTCGGCGGAGGTCATCGTGCTTTCACCAGCGCAGTCCAGGTTTGGCGTCGGCGCCGGCGGCCACCATCGCGAAGATCAGGATCGCCACCAGGCCCACCGCAGCGAGGATGTTGAGCCAACCCATGATCAACCCGGCCAGGGCCATGCCATCGCCGTCCTGTTCGCCGGCGCGGCGGCGGATCTCGGCGCGGGCCAGGTGCCCGGTGATGATGGCAACAAGGGCGGCGACACCCGGCAGCACGGTCCAGCTGCAGATGCCCGCGATCAGGCTGACCACGGCCAGGGCGTTGCTCTGTCGGGGTGGCACGCTCATCGAGTCCTCCGTGGCAGTGCCGACATGATAGTGCGTCTGCCCCGGCAATCCCATGGTCCGGCCAATGCAAGGCTGCCAGGCAAGGTTGGCAACCATCGGAGCCGAGCGCGGGGTGGCTTTGGCAGGCGTCGACCTTGGTCGACGAATGCGGCGCCAACCAAGGTTGGTAGCTACCGAGGGATCGGCGCTAGCCCATCAGCACCTGGCCGCCATCGACATTGAGCACGTGGCCGGTGATCCAGCGCGCCAGCGGCGAACACAGGAACAGCGCGGCATCGGCGATCTCGCGCGGCTGCCCGAAGCGGCCGAACGGAATCTTCGCCAAGGTGCCGTGGTACAGGGCGGGATCTTCGACACGACGTCGATCCCAGAGGCCATCGGCAAATTCGATCGAGCCCGGTGCGATGGCGTTGACCCGGATCCGGTCCGGCGCAAGCGCCAGGGCCTGCGACGTCGTGTAGTGCGACAGCGCGGCCTTGGCCGCCGCATACGGTGCGCCGCCGGGACGCGGTTGCTGCGCGGCGATCGAGGACAGGTTGAGGATGCAGGCGTCGGACGAGGCGCGCAGCCACGGCAGCGCAAGGCGCGATGCGCGGACCGCCGCCATCAGGTCGATCTGCAGGCTGGCGGCCCAGCCGTCTTCGTCATCGGCCATGCCGTAGCCGGTGGCGTTGTTGACCAGCACATCGATGCCGCCGAGCGCGTCGGCAGCGGCCTGCAGCCAGGCGCCGATGCGGCCGAGGTCGCCCAGTTCGGTGGCGAAGGCGTGCAGCTGCGTGCCCTGGGCCTGCGCATCGGCCTGCAGGGCGTCAAGCCCGGCCTGGCCGCGGGCGCAGGCCGAGACCTGCGCACCGGCGCGGGCGAAGGCCAGCGCCAGTTCGCGGCCGATGCCCTTGCTGCCACCGGCGATCAGCACCCGGCGGCCGGTGAACTCGAGGGTCGGAGCCCCTGTGGGGATCCGACCCTGAGTGGTCGGCACGGCATGGGTCGGATCCCCGGAGGGGCTCTGACCCATGTGCATGGCCGGACCGTTTGCCATCACAGGTCGAACTTGATGCCCTGGGCCAGCGGCAGCGAATCCGAATAGTTGATGGTGTTGGTCTGGCGGCGCATGTAGACCTTCCATGCATCCGAACCGGACTCGCGACCACCGCCGGTGTCCTTCTCGCCACCGAAGGCGCCACCGATTTCCGCGCCCGAGGTGCCGATGTTGACGTTGGCGATGCCGCAGTCCGAACCGGCCGCCGACAGGAAGCGCTCGGCAGTCTTCAGGTTGGTGGTGAAGATCGACGAGGACAGGCCCTGCGGTACGCCATTCTGCATGTCGATGGCTTCGTCCAGCGTGCTGTACTTCATCACGTACAGGATCGGCGCGAAGGTCTCGTGCTGCACCACTTCATCGCTGTTCTTCAGGCCGGTGACGATGGCCGGCAGCACGAAGTTGCCGGGGCGGTCGATGCGCGTGCCGCCGGTTTCGATGGTGCCGCCGCTGGCCTTGGCCTTTTCGATGGACGCCAGGAACTGCTGCACGGCACCGTCGCTGTTGAGCGGGCCCATCAGGTTGGCCGGGTCGGTCGGATCGCCGATCTTGCCTTCCACCTGCTTGTACGCCTTGACCAGCGTGGCCAGCACGTCGTCATGGATGGATTCGTGCACGATCAGGCGGCGGGTGGTGGTGCAGCGCTGGCCGGCGGTGCCGACAGCACCGAACACGATGCCGGGAATGGCCAGCTTCAGGTCGGCGGTTTCGTCGAGGATGATCGCGTTGTTGCCGCCCAGTTCCAGCAGGCAGCGGCCAAGGCGGTGGGCGACCTTCTCGGCGACCGTGCGGCCGACCTGGGTCGAGCCGGTGAAGCTGATCAGCGGCACGCGCTTGTCGGCCACCATCTTTTCCGACAGCGCGGTGCCGGCGTCGTTGATCAGGAAGAACAGGTCCGGGAAACCGGCATCGCGCAGCGCTTCATTGCAGATGCGCATCGAGGCGATGGCGGTCAGCGGCGTCTTGTTGGACGGCTTCCACAGGCAGATGTCGCCGCAGATCGTGGCCAGGAACGAGTTCCATGCCCACACCGCCACCGGGAAGTTGAACGCGCTGATGATGCCGACCAGGCCGAGCGGCTGGTACTGCTCGTACATGCGGTGGCCGGGGCGTTCGGAATGCATGGTGTAGCCGTACAGCATGCGGCTCTGACCCACGGCAAAGTCGGCGATGTCGATCATCTCCTGCACTTCACCGTCGCCTTCAGGCTTGCTCTTGCCCATTTCCAGCGCGACCAGCGAACCCAGCGCATCCTTGTGCTTGCGCAGCGCTTCGCCGCACAGGCGCACGGCTTCACCGCGACGCGGGGCCGGCGTGGTGCGCCAGACCTTGAAGGCTTCCTGGGCGCGCGCGATGACGGTTTCGTACTCGGCTTCGGTGGTGGCGCGGACCTGCGCGATCGGCTCGCCCGTGGTCGGATTGATCGGGGTGATCAGTTCACCACCGGTAGCGCTCGACCACTCCCCGTTGCCCAGGTAGGTGCCAGCGTTGATCGCGTCCAGACCAAGGGACTTGAGCAGCTCGGAAGACATGCAGACTCCTGTGTTTCGTTACGTTGTGTTTGGTGCCGTCGCGGGTAGGTGGGGGGCGCGACGAACTGAGCCGCCGATGGTAGCAGAGCGCCCGGACTGGCCATGGTGCGCCGCGCCAGTGGCGGTGGCGTGGCAGATGAATGCTTGGAGGGCAGGGCGGCTTGCCTGTAAACTTGGCGGCTGCATGGCCCCGTAGCTCAGCTGGATAGAGCGTTCCCCTCCTAAGGGAAAGGTCGCCCGTTCGAATCGGGCCGGGGTCACCATAATCAATGGCTTAGGCCATTCGGCGCATAGCCATTCGGCGCATAGCGTCTACTCCACTGTTTTCGGCATATCCATGCCGTTTGGTCACAGTAGTCACAGTCGGTCTGCGTCTGCGAATCTATCTGGCAGGAAGCCGAGCGCGCGGGGTGTCCTTCATGAGCGTGGCGCGAATGACGGCGAGCCTTTCCGCCGACGTTCGGGCGGAGCGCATCACGGCATCGATGCCAGGCTTCCAGCGGGTCAGCTTTTCGGTTTCGTGGTTCCAGTGGAGGATGTCCCGTATCGCGACGCCGTCCACAACCCGCATCACCAGATGGTTGCCGGTTCCATTCGACGCGAGCGCCACAAGATCAAGTGATCGAAGGTGCATTCCCCACGCACCGCGCAGGTTCTCATACGTGACCGATCCGGCCGTCTTCCGCGGGTTGCTAGGGTCAAAGACCGGGAAAAATCGCCACCCACCCGGTAGCTCGGTGCCGTTGTGCGTGAGCCAGACGGCCCTGAGTTCAACTGGAAACACAACGCACAGCTCCCGCTCTGCCTCATCAATGAGCGCCGCAGTGGCAACGGTGGTACCTCCCTGCATCGTCGTCTCCTTTGTTCGGGACTGCCGATTGTACGAAACGAGCATCGGGCCGGGGTTACCAAAATCAATGAGTTAGGCAAGCGCAGTGGCGTGCAATTCCCACTGTTTCCCGCATATCCACAGGATTTGGTCCCAATGGTCCCAGCGGCGCCGGTCAGTACCGGAGCTTCGCCACGGCGCCATCATCGCCTTCAGGCGTCAAATGGGCGTAGTACTTCTCGGTCGTGGCGTAATCAGCGTGCCCGGCCAGGATCTGCACCCTTCGCAACGGCACCCCGGCCATGACCATGTGGGCGCAGAAGGTGTGCCGTAGCCGGTGGAGGCTGCCGCCGATTCCCGCACGCTTGGTATCCGAGGCGAACCAGTCGGATACCGTGTCCTTGTGCACGGCGACCAGCGTATCGGGTAGGTGGCGCAGCGCCCAGCGCGCATACCGATTCAGTGGCACCTCGCGCCACTTGCCCGACTTCGTGCGTCCCTGGCCATCTTCGTCCGGATCGCTCTCGACCCTGAGCCTGCGCCCGGCCACCGAGTCCTTGCCCAGTCCGACCAGCTCCCCGCGGTACAATCCCGTGTGGGCCATGAACAGCCACAAGGGGCGCCCGGCGGGAGTTCGCACGGTACAGCTTGCGCATCGCCGCCCGGTCGTAGATCCGCGGCGAGCTGAAGCAGCCGCGCGACGGCAGCCAGCACTATCTGATTCACAAGATCGGCCATCTGATGATCGACAACGTGGAAGGTTGGGAGCAGCTGGACCCGCATGACGCGGTGAAGCGTCTGCCCACGTCGGGCGCATCGACGCGTGCCCGCAACAGCGCCGGCGCCATGGATTACGTCCTGCAGCCTGTCCAGCCTTCGCACTTTGCCGTTGTTGCCGGCTGGCTCGACTCACCTGAGGCGACCCTGCGCTGGGCAGGTCCCGGCGTTCCCTTCCCCTTGCCTGCCGAAGCCTTCGCCGCTGCATTGGCGTTGCCTTCGCGTCCAGGCTGGACACTGCAGGATGCCGACGGCGCCTGCCTGGGCTTCGGCCAGTATTGGCAGACAACACCTGACAGCATGCACATCGGGCGCATCATCGTGTCGCCGCAGGCGCGCGGCCGTGGCCTGGGCCGGGAATTGATGACCGCATTGTGCGCCGAAGCCCTTCGCAGCAGCGCTGCCGTGCAACTGACGTTGAAGGTCTATAGGGACAATCAGGCGGCCGTGGCGCTGTACCGCGACCTCGGCTTCGTCGCCAGCGAAGACGCCTCCACGCCTGAGCTGCTGTTCATGGCATGCCGTACAACCTGAGCGGGAAAGGGCAGGGCTCTGCACTCCCGCTGCACATCCTGTGCACGCGCTGCTGCAAGCGGACTCGGCAGTCTGGTGCCGTCCCCATCGGTTGCCTAGGAGCGCCCCCATGAATACCCCCGGCACCCCCAAGCCTTCCTGGCGCCAGCGCAACGTGCTGCTGACCGTCGCCGCCGTGCTGCTGGTGATCGTGCTGATCCTGCTCTTCGTGCCCTGGTAGAAGCCTGGCTGCCGCCAAGCGCGGCGCGATCCCCCTTCCACTTCAGCTCCCGCCGGTAGCCCATGGCCCGGCGGTTTTTCTGTGTGCGCCCCACGCCGGATGCATCGCGCCGGCTCCGAAAATGCGTGACGAATTGCCGGAAAGGGCGGTGCGGCTGCCGGATCCGTGCACGAGGCCCCGGGGGCCGGTTGCTACAACTGTGTTCGTGGGGCCGGCGCCAGATTTGGCAAACTTAAATGTGACCGTCATCACACAATTGTTTTTATTGTGTTATCTTCGTCACAGTTTTGCGAACCTGACCAACAGGGTCCAGGGACGGTTGTAGTCGCCACGGAATCGGCAGACACGCATTCGTACGCGTCTCCGGGTCCGGCAGAACCCTCCCCGGTACCCACTGAACAGCGGCTCCCTTGTGGGGCTGATGACGGGGAAAAACCAACATGTGGCAGTCGACGACGTCGCGCATCAGCGCGGGCGGTGAATCCGTTCATCCTGAAAAAAGTGCACATCCCGGCCGGACCGGGCGATGGCTGGCCGCCGGTCTGCTGTTGCTGCTGCTGTCGGTGGTGCTGCCATCGTCGGCCTGGGCTGCGGCCTACGCGACCGGCGGCACCAGCCCGTACCGCAACACGGTGCTGTGGCTGACCTGGGGGGGCGGCACGGACCTGGGCACTGCCGGGGTCACGCTCAACAATGGTGATACCTCGTCGATCTCGATGCCGGTGGCCGCGGGCATCAACCTCAGTGTCAGCTGCAGTCTGGCCAACATCAGTGGCGGCGGACTCCTGCAGAGCTATCGCCCGGGCAACTTCAGCGGCGACAGCCTGGACGACCTGTACAACGTCGGTGGCACTGGCGGCGCGAATCAGCTGATCGCGGGCATCTCGCGCAGCACGGGCACCTCCTCGTTCGAAATCAACTGCGTCTCGACCCTGGGCGGCGCACCGTATCGCCTGCGCGGCGTGGTGATGGCCGACGCCGAGTCGATCAACAACAGCGGCGAGTTCGTCGAAGCCAGTGCACTGGGCACCTGGAACGTGGTGGAGATGCGCAAGAACCTCAGCGCAGGTGCCTACAACGTGACCAAGTCCAGCAGCGGCGGCAACAGCGTGATCCGCTTCGGGCCGGGCAACGACAACAACACCGCTGCGGTCACCTTCCTCAATTTCGACAACGCCGCACACGCGCCGGGCAACCTCGCGGTGAACATGGGCTTCTCGATGCGCGGTGGCGGCACCACCGCCATCGCCATCGGCCTGCTGGTGCCGTATGCCGACTTCGGCGATGCGCCGCAGAGCTACGGCGACGCCATGCATGTGGTGGACGATCTGCAGTTCCGCCCGGATGGCCTGCCGGTCAACGCCACCCCCACCAACATCAACACCGCAGGCTATACGCCGGGTGGCCTGGCGCCGCCGCTGACCGATTTCCTCGGCACGATGGGTCCGGATACCGAGCAGAAGAGCAGCTACAGCGCCGATGCGAAGGGTGACGACAACTTCCCTTCGGGCAATCCCAACGAAGAGAACGCCTGGCCGGCGAGCTATGTGCTGACGGTGATGCAGGCCGGTACCCAGATCAGCCAACCGGTGGCATGCGTGGGCAGCGGCAGCGTGGCCGGCTGGATCGACTTCAACCGCAACGGCACATTCGACCCGGGCGAGCGCAGCAACATCGCTGCATGCAGTGGTGGCGGGGCCAACCTGAGCTGGACCGTGCCCGCGCAGGTAAGCGCAGGCAGCAGTTACGTGCGCCTGCGCTATGCGACCAACGCGGCGCAGATCCAGCAGCCGACCGGCGTGGCCGACGACGGCGAAGTGGAAGACCACCTGATCACCATCACCGCACCCGCGCTGAAGGTGGTGAAGAGCAACAATGCCACCGGCGGAATCTGGAACTACGGCCAGGCCGGCACCCAGTACACGCTGACGATCAGCAACACCACCAACGTGCCGACCGGCAATCCGCCGAACGTGCCGGCGGGTGTCATCACTGTGCGCGACCAGTTGCCGGCGGGGATCGTGCCGAACTGGACCGGTACCCTCAGCAGTGGCAGCTGGAGCTGTACGGCGAGCGGCCAGGCGGTGAGCTGCACCAGCAGCCAGGTACTGTCGGCAGCCGGCACCGCCGGTGACAGCAGCAGCTTCACCCTGCCGGTGACCGTGTCCGCATTGGCAAGCGGCCTGTTGCGCAACCACGCCAGCGTCGGCGGTGGCTACGATCCATTCAATGGTGGCAATCCGCCCGCACCGGGCGAGGCCTGTACCGATGCCAACCATTGCACCCGCAGCGATGTGACCGTTCCGGTTACACGGGTGAGCTACGCGAAACGCTCCAACACCACCGGTCCGGTGGCGGTGGGGGCGACGGTGAGCTACACCGTGGATGTCACCATTGCCGACGGCAACAGCCGCGACGTGCTGACCCTGACCGATACCCTCGGCACCGGTCTGGATTTCGCCAGCGTGACCAACGCCGGCGCCTTTACCTGCAATGCGGCCAATCCGCTGGTGTGCACGCTGCCAGCGGGCACCGTACCGGGTACCTACAGCCTGACCTATGCGGCCACCGTCAACGCGCAGGCCAGCGGCCAGGTGGTCAACACGGTGGTGGGCACCGGCACCGACACTCCCACCTGCAGCAGCAACTGCACCACCACCACGCCGGTGGCGGCGCCGCGCATCTCGGTGTCCAAGGCCAGCGCTACGGCCGGCCCGGTCGCGGTGGGCGACAGCGTTGCCTACACGGTGAGCGTGGTCGTGGCCGATGCGCGCACCACCGCTGCCGTCACATTGACCGATACCCTGGGCACTGGCCTGGACTTCGGCAGCATGACCAATGCCGGCGGCTTCATCTGCGTGCCCGGCAATCCGCTGGTATGCACGCTGCCCACCGGCACCGTGCCCGGCAGCTACGCGTTCTCCTATACCGGCATCGTCAACGCACAGGCGGTTGGCCAGGTACGCAATGCCGTAGTGCCGAGCGGTCCGGACAATCCGTCGTGCGTCGGCAGCTGTGATACCACCACGCCACTGGCCAGCCCGCAGGTGAGCTACGCCAAGCTGGCCTCCACCGGTGGACCGGTGCGGGTGGGCGACAGCATCGGCTATACGCTGAGCGTGACCGTTGCGCGTTCGCGCACCACCGATGTGGTCACCCTGACCGATACGCTGGGCAGCGGCCTGGACTTCAGCAGCGTGACCAGCGCGGGCATCTTCACCTGCAATGCGGCCAACCCGCTGGTGTGCACGCTGCCTGCAGGGACGGTGCCGGGCACCTACAGCCTGAGCTACTCCGCCACGGTCAATGCGCAGGCCAGTGGCACGGTGCGCAATGCCGTGCTCGGCACCGGCACCGACACGCCCTCGTGCACGACCAACTGCGATACCACCACGCCGGTGGCGACGCCGGGCGTGAGCTATGCCAAGTCGGTGAACAGTGCCGGCCCCGTGTCGGTGGGTGACAGCCTGGCCTACACCTTGACCACGGTGGTGACCAACTCGCGCACCACCGACGTGGTGACGCTGACCGATACGCTGGGCAGCGGCCTGGATTTCGGCAGCGTGACCAGTGCCGGCGCCTACACCTGCAACGCGGCCAACCCGCTGGTGTGCACGTTGCCGGCCGGCACTGCGCCAGGCAGCTACAGCCTGTCGTACACCGCAGTGGTCAATGCCCAGGCCACCGGCCAGGTGACCAACGCGGTGCTCGGCAGCGGTGGCGACAACCCGAGCTGCACCGTCAACTGCGATACCACCACGCCGGTGGCTGGCAGCCAGATCGACTACCGCAAGACCTCGGCTGCGGCCGGCGCGGTCAAGGTGGGTGACAGCATCGCCTACACCCTGACCGCCGTGGTCAGCCGCTCGCGCACGACCGCTGTATTCACCCTGACCGACACCCTGGGGCAGGGCCTGGACTTCGGTTCAGTCACCGCCACCACCGGCTTCACCTGCAATGCCGCCAACCCGCTGGTGTGCACGTTGCCGGCCGCCACCGCACCTGGCACCTACACGGTGAACTACACCGCGACGGTGAACGCGCAGGCCAAGGGCAGCGTCAGCAACGCCGTGCTTGGCAGCGGCACCGGTACCAACACCTGTGCCACCGACTGCACCACCACCACCCCGGTGCTGGCGGCGACGGTCACCTACCGCAAGTCCTCCAGCACGGCATCGCCGGTCAACATCGGCGATGCGGTGGACTACAGCGTCGAGGTGGTGGTCGCCAACTCGCAGACCACCGATGTGCTCACCCTGACCGATACCCTGGGCGCAGGCCTGGACCTGCAGTCGGTGACCCAGCCGGGCGCCTTCACCTGCAATGCCAGCAATCCGCTGGTGTGCACGTTGCCGGCAGGTACCGCACCCGGCACCTACACGCTGGGCTACCGCGCGCAGGTCAACGCGCAGGCCAGTGGCAGCGTCCGCAACGCGGTGCTGGGCAGTGGCGGCGATACCCCCAGCTGCTCGGGAACCTGCAGCACCGAGCACGTGCTGGCCGAGCCGCGCGTGGTGCTGGAAAAATTGTCCGGCCCTGCAAGTGGCAGTGAAGTGCGTCCGGGTGACCGGTTGCGCTACACCCTGCGGGCCACCGTCGAGCGCGCCTCGCTGCGCCAGCCGTTGCAGCTGCTGGATACGCCCGATGCGGGCCTGAGCGTGGACACGCTGCCGGCAGGCTGCGTGCAGCAGGGCACCGACATCGTCTGCACGCTGCCGACCGGTACTCCCGTTGGGCAACATGAATTCGTCTACCAGGCCATCGTCAACCAGGAAGCACGCACGGAAGTGCTCAACCGCCTGCGCGGCCAGTACCCGGATGGCTCGCCGCCACCGGAATGCACCACCTGCGAAACGCGGCACAAGGTGATCTCGGACTTCGCGCTGCGCATCACCAAGACCGCCAACCCGCGGCTGGTGAAGGTGGGCGACCTGGTGCGCTACCAGCTGGTGGTCGAGAACGTCGGCAGCAGCCATTGGCGCGACGGCGTGGTGGTCGATACGCCGCCGCCGGGCTTCAGCTATGTGGATGGCTCGATGCGCGTGGCCGACGACGACGGCGCGTTCTCGCTGGGCGGTAGCCAGACCCCGCTGCGCATCGGCGCGGTCGACATCGCCGTGGGCCGCAGTGCCACCATCACCTACCTGTTGCGGGTGGGCGCGGGCGTGCGTGCCGGCAACCACATCAACCAGGCCGTGGCTACTGCCGGCGACGGCACGCCGCTGTCGAACGTGGCGACCGCAGAGGTGCGCATGGATGCCGATCCGCTGCTGGAAGACAGCCTGGTGTTCGGCACCGTGTTCGATGACCGCGATGGCGACGGCTGGCAGGACAGTGCGGAACTGACCGGTGTTCGCGTGCAGGGCGGTTTCGCGCCTGCCGCGTACGTGCCGGGTTCGACAACGCTGGATCGTGGCGATGGACCGCAGCCGTTGGCCGATGCCAGCGCGCCCCTGCTGCATGGCGTGCAGGTGGGCGTGGTACACGGCCTGGCGTCTACGTCGGACACGGTCGAGAGCCATCAGGTGGTGATCCGCCAGCGCCTGCGCGAACTGTCCTTCACCGATGATTTCGTGCTGGAAAGCGCCCAGGGCCATCGCCTGCAGCTGGATGCGCAGGGTGTGGCAACCGTGCAGCGCAGTGGCGAGGCGGCCAAGGGCCTGACCGCAGCCGAGCCGGCCGTGCATCGCGAGATCGCGCGGGTGGCCGAGGGCTATGAAGTGGCCTACGTGATCCGCAACAGCGGCATCCAGGAGCAGGGCATTCCCGGCGTGCGCCTGGCCACCGTAGAGGGCCTGCTGATCGAAACCGATCCGTTCGGTCGTTACCACCTGGCCGATGTGCACGGTGGCGATGCGCGGTTGGGCCGCAACTTCATCGTCAAGCTGGACCCGGCAACGGTACCGGCGGGCTCCGGACTGACCACCGAGAATCCGTTGCTGCGCCGGGTTACCCAGGGCGTGCCGACCCGCTTCAGCTTCGGCGTGCGCCTGCCGCCGTCGCCGCAGGCGGCCGCCGAGCGCGCCGAACTGGCGTTGGGCGAAGTGTTGTTCGCCCCGGGCAGCAGCGAGCTGCGTGCCAGCTATCGTCCGGTGCTGGCGAAGATGGCCGAGGTGGTCGATCGCTACCAGGGCGGTGACGTGGTGATTGCCGCCAACGGCGAAAGCCAGGCGTTGGCCTTCGCCCGTGCGGTGGCCGTGCGTGATGCGCTGCAGGCCGAAGTGGCTGAGGGTTCGCGCGCTGGCCTGACGGTGCAGCTGCGTACCGACGTGCGCGATCCGCACTCGCTGGTCGCTGGCGTAGATGCCGGCGGCGCGCTGCTCGGCAACGTGCTGTTTGACACCGACAAGGCGGTGATCCGCGAGGAGTTCAAGCCGCTGCTGGCTGCCATCGCCGCGCGCCTGGAGCAGATGGGGGGTGGCCAGGTCAGCCTGGTCGGCCATACCGATGTGCGTGGCGGCCACGCCTACAACCAGGCGTTGGGCCTGCGCCGTGCCAATGCCGTGTTCGAAGCGTTGCGCGTGCAGCTCAGCCCTGCCGTGCAGCAACGCCTGCGCGTGCGCAACGAGGAGACCGCCGCCACCCGCGCGGCGGCCCACCAACAGGAGGCCCGCCGATGAGCGCCCATCACTCTGTCGTCCGGCGTCCCGCCCGCCTGCACCGCGCTACGTTGTACCAGGCACTGCTGCTGGGTCTGGCAGCAACCGCACAGGCCGCGCCGCCGCCGGCCAACGACGCGTCCATCGATGGCGCGCCCATCCACTGCGAGGGCAACCAGTGCAGCGCCGCGGGCGACCTGCTGTTCACCCTGCGCTCGCGCAGCTTCGATGCGCCGGTGACCGAAGGCACGTCGACGCGCTCGTCATCGCAGGTACTGCAGCCGGACCGGCGCGTAAGCGTGGCGCTGGACGAGCCGGGCAAGGCGACCGTCCGCGGTGAATTCATGATCCGCCTGCCGGAAGGTGGCGCGATCTGGGCCACCGAAGACCCGGCCATGGGCCAGCCCGAGCTGTCGATCTCGGCGCCGGGCATGGTGGCGTTCGACCAGGGCCGCATCGTGCGTCCGGTCGAATTCTTCGTGCGTGGCAACTACACCGCGTTCATCAAACGTCTGGAGGTCAGCCTCTACCGCGGCAGCGACAGTGACCGGGTCGCGCCATTGGCGACCTTTGAACTGCCTGTGGCTGCGGTCGGGCAGGGCAGTTGGGACGGTACGCTGCCGGCGTCCACGCCGCTGCGTCGCGGTGACCGCCTGGTCTATGTGCTGCGCGCGTACGATGCCGAGGGCAATGTCGATGAGACCTCGGCACAGTCCATGCAGCTGGTGACGCTGGCCGAAGTGGAGCGTGGCAACCAGCAGCTGCGTGACGCCCTGGAAGATCGGCGCGGCACGGCCGCCGATGCCAACCAGGCCGCTTCGTTGTCGCTGCTGGAGCAGGTGTTCGACAGCAACGGTCTTCGCCAGCAGAACATCCCGGTGTACGGCTCGCGCGTGCGCCTGCGGGGTCGTGACCTGCCGCTTGGCGCGGCACTGAAGATCAATGGCGAAAGCTACCCGCTGGACCAGGACCGCAAATTCGCCGCTGAATACCTGATGCCGATCGGTCACCACGTGTTCGACGTGCGGGTCGAGCGGCCCGACGCGCCGGCGATCGCACGCACGCTGGAGGTGGATGTCAGCGGCAGCTATCTGTTCGGTGTGGGCCTGGCCGATGTCACGGTGTACCAGAACAAGGCCAGTGGTGCGGGCCGCGATGTCGCCCGTGGCGAGCGCGATGACGATGTGCTCAGTGACGGGCGCCTGGCGTTCTATCTGAAGGCCAAGACCCGTGGCCGCTATCTGTTGACGGCGCAGGCCGATACCCAGAACCGGCCGCTGGACGAGCTGTTCACCGGTTTCACCACCGCCGATCCGCAGGACCTGTTCCGCAGCCTGGACCCTGACCTCTATTACCCCACCTATGGCGACGATTCGCTGACCCAGCGCGACGTCGACAGCATGGGCCGCTTCTACCTGCGCATGGACTGGGACAAGAACCAGGCGCTGTGGGGCAACTACAACACCGGGCTGAGCGGCACCGAGTACGCCCAGTACGTGCGTTCGCTGTACGGTGCGGCGCTGTCGTGGCGCTCACGCGGCGCCAATGCGTGGGGCGATGCGCAGACCGAACTGCGCCTGTTCGGATCGCAGGCCGAGACCGCGCCGGGCCACAGCGAGTTCATCGGCACCGGCGGCAGCCTGTATTACCTGCGCCACGCCAGCATCCTGCGCGGCTCGGACCAGGTGGTGCTGGAGATCCGTGACCGCACCACCGGCCGTGTCGAACAGCGGGTGTCGCTGGTGCGCGGTGCCGATTACGAGATCGACGCGTTGCAGGGGCGCATCCTGCTGACCCGGCCGCTGGCCCAGGTCAGTCGCGAGAACCTGCGCCGGATCAGCCGCGACGTGCCGCTGGATGGCTACGAGCAGCGCCTGATCGTCGACTACGAATGGGTGCCGACCGGCTTCGACAATGACGACATCACCGCTGGCGTGCGTGGCAAGCACTGGTTCGGCGATCACGTGGCGGTGGGCGCCACCTATGTGGACGAACAGCGCGCTGGGCAGGACTATTCGCTGCGCGGTGCGGACCTGACCCTGCAGGCCGGGCGTGGTACCTACCTGAAGGTCGAGCACAGCCGCAGCGAGGCGACCAGTGCGCCGGTGTTCTTCTCCGACAATGGTGGCCTGAGCTTCACCCGCCTCAATCCCGAGGGGCCGCGCGAAGGCGAGGCGACCGCGGTGGAGGCACGGGTGAACCTGCGCGAGCTGGGCTGGACCCAGCGCGACTGGAGTGCCGGCGCCTGGTGGCGGCAGGTCGAGGGAGGCTATTCGGTGGGTCGCTTCGACACCGGCCAGCGCGTACGCGAACAGGGCGCCGAACTGCTGGGCTACGTGACCGACGATTTCAGCCTGTATGCGCGTTACAGCGAAGCACGGCGTGGCAATGAATCGTTGATCCAGGCCCAGGCCACCGCCGAATGGCGGATCGGTGACAACGACCGCGTGTCGGCCGAGCTGCGACGGGTGCAGGAAGACCGCGGCATCGGCAGCAACGCCGGTGTGCTGGCGGCAGCGCGCTACACCCATCGCATCGGCACCGCGCTGGACATCTATGGTGGCGGCCAGCTGACCGTCGATGACGATCATGGCCGCTACGCGGACAATGATGCGGTGGTCGCCGGTGGTACCTACACCTTCGCCAACCTGTCCACGATCGGCGCGGAGGTGAGCGATGGTGATCGGGGCAGTGCCGCGCAGGTCAATGCCGAGTACAAGCTGACCCCGCAGCACAGCTTCTATGGTGCGTTCACCCAGTCCACCGATCGCAGTGAATACGACCCGCTGTTCAGCCCGAATGCGCAGGACGGCTGGACGCTGGGCCAGCGCTGGCGCCTGTCCGACCAGGTCAACGTGTTCAACGAGAGCCAGTTCCTCAAATCCGGCCAGGAATCCGGCCTGGCCAACACGTTCGGCATGGATTTCTATCCGGCGGTGGGCTGGAACGCGGGCTTCACCCTCAGCGACGGCAAGCTGGATGCGAGCAGTGGCCAGGTCGACCGCAAGGCCGTCAGCCTGTCCGGCGGCCGCACGTCGCCGGGTACCGACTGGCAGAGCAAGCTGGAGTGGCGTCGCGATACCGGTGCCGAGCGCCGCACGCAATGGGTCAGCACCAACCGCCTCAGCCACCGTCTCAATGACAGCTGGCGGATCGCTGCGCGGTTCAACTACGCCGACACCGACGATGCGATCAACCCGGTGGCCGGCGCCCGCTTCATCGAGGGCAATCTCGGCTTTGCCTACCGCCCGTGGGACAATGACCGCTGGGCGCTGTTCGGCCGCTACAGCTATCTGTACGACCTGTCGACGATGGGCCAGGTCAACGGCGTGGACTACGACCAGCGTACCCAGGTGTTGTCGCTGGAAGGCGTGTACCGCATCGACCAACGCTGGGAAGTGGCGGCCAAGCTGGCCCGACGCGAAGGCGAGGTCCGCTATGGCCGGGGCACCGGTCCATGGTTCGATTCAGCCACGAACTTCGGCGCCGCGCAGCTGCGCTATGACCTGTACTACCAATGGCATGGCCTGCTGGAGTACCGCCTGTTGGACGTGCGTGATGGCGGTCGTCGGCAGGGTTGGCTGGCCGGCGTGGACCGCGACGTCGGCCGCAACTTCCGGGTTGGCGTGGGCTACAACTTCACCGATTTCAGTGACGACCTGACGAAGTTCGACTACACCCACCGCGGCTGGTACCTGAACCTGGTGGGTCGCTATTGAGGACTGGGCAACGCCAGGCCATGCCTGGCGGGGCCGCGGCGGTCGCCACCCAGCCATGCCTGGCGGGGCCGCGGCGGTCGCCACCCAGTAGTGCCAGGCCATGCCTGGCGGGGCCGCGGCGGTCGCTACCCAGTAGTGCCAGGCCATGCCTGGCAGGGCGGCAACAGCTCACGCCTGCCTGAGCAGCTCCACCAGCTGCCGCAGCCGGTAAGGCTTGGGCAGGAATTCCACCTGCTCGGGCAGCGGCGGCAACTGCGAGCGTGCGTAGCCGGAAGAAAGGATCATCCGCGCCTGCGGCTGGTCGCGCGCCACATGCTCGCTCAGCTCGATGCCCGACATGCCGTTGGGCATGCTGATGTCACTGAACACCACGTCGAAACGCGTATCGCCCTGCAGCAG
The DNA here is from genome assembly GCF_058783335.1 of Stenotrophomonas sp. FW305-C-20-S1. NCBI lineage: Bacteria > Pseudomonadati > Pseudomonadota > Gammaproteobacteria > Lysobacterales > Lysobacteraceae > Stenotrophomonas > Stenotrophomonas sp. FW305-C-20-S1. The sequence continues at coordinate 56,595 of NZ_JBYTEK010000021.1, forward strand.
TGCGACCGCTTCCTGCGCATCGGCCGTGGTGGCCACGTCGATGCCGAAGTCGCGCAGGGCCAGGCCGATCATTTCGCGCAGATCGGTCTGGTCCTCCACCATCAGTACGCGGATCGGATCATCGGTCATGGGTTGGGTTCCTCTGTGGCGGGTAGCAGCAGGCTGACCGTGGTGCCAACACCGGGCGTGGTGGACACGTCTACGAAGCCGCCGCTCTGGGTGGTGAATCCGAACACCTGGCTCAGGCCCAGACCGCTGCCCTTGCCGATGTCCTTGGTGGTGAAGAAAGGTTCGGTCGCGCGCTCGGCGATGTCCGGGGCCATGCCGTGGCCCTCATCGCAGACGCTCAACGTCACATAGGTCCGTTGCCGGGATGTGTCGGCGTCGGGGTCCATGCGGTGCTCCAGCGCGGTGGCGATCAATACCCGGCCGCCACCAACGGTGGCGTCCGCAGCGTTGCCGACCAGGTTGGCGAGCGCGGTCTGCAGCTGAACGGTATCGCTGAGTATCGCAGGCAGTCCCCCGGCCAGTGCGGTTTCCAGGGTGACGCCGGCAGGGCAGGTGGCCTGCAGTGCCGGCAGCCAGTCGCGGATGCGCGCATTGATGTCCAGCGTTTCGCGGATCAGGGTCTGGCCGGTGCTGAAGGCCAGCAGCTGCCGGGTCAGCAGCGCGCCACGATCGCTGGCCGCCTGCGCGGTGGTCAGCAGGGTGTTGGCACGCTCGTCATCGCCCATCCGTGCCGACAGCAGGTCCAGCGCATTGACGATGGTGGTCAGCAGGTTGTTGAACTCATGGGCAAGGCCGCGGCTGAGCTGGCCGACCGTCTCGAACTGCTGGGTCTGGCGCAGCGCCCGCTGCGCATCGCGCAACAGCCGTTGCGCCTGCCACTGTTCGGTGATGTCGCGGGTGATCTTGACGAAGCCCACGAGCTCACCGTTCTCGACCACCGACTCGATGACCACGCTGGCACGGAAGGGAGACCCATCTCGGCGCACCCGCCAGCCTTCGGCGGCATGGTGTCCGCATTCCGCCGCCAGCCGCAGCAGGCGCTGTGGCTCTCCCGTATCGCGATCAGCGGGCAGGTAGAAGCGGCCGAAGTGGGTGCCGATGACTTCTTCCGACCGGTAGCCCTTGATGCGTTCGGCGCCGGGATTCCAGCTGCAGACGATGCCATCGGGATCGAGCAGGTACAGCGCATGGTCGCGCACGCTGTCGATCAGCAATCGCAGCTGTCGGGAAGGGTCCGTCAGCACGGACGGCGTCGAAGCGGCAGCGACCACGATGAAATGCGTATTACCTCTGTCAGGCACGAGAACGTAGGCAGTGGAGTGTGAAGAGGGCGTGCATGCGACGCCTGTGCCATTGGTCGTATGCGGCTGAATGCGACAAGGAGTAACATCAGCCCCCTTTTCCAAACTGGAACCGACCTGCATGCGTCCTGGTGCGACTACGCGTGACCGCTGGATCTGGATGACGTCGGCGGTACTGGTGGCGGCTACGGCCGCGCTGGAACTGGTGGTACCCCTGGGCTATGCCGTGTGGCTGGCCTATTTCATGGCCATCGGCGTCACTGTGTTCCAGCGCAGCGCCCGGGTGCCGTTCGTGGTGGCTGTCAGCGCCTGCGTGCTGCTGGCGGTGGGCTACAACGTGGCGCCGGCCAGCAACAACTCATCCTTCTCGTTCGTCAACCGGTCGATCGGTGGCGCGGCTTTCCTGATGATCGCACTCATCGCCTCGCGTGCCATCCAGGCGCGACGCGAGGCGATGCGTGCGCTGTGGCTGCAGGAGGCGGAGAACGCGGTGGCGCTCAGCCTGCGCGGTGAGCTCGGGCCGGAACAGATCGCCGAAGCGGCGGTGTCGACGCTGGCGACCCAGCTGGGTGCCGATGTCGGTGCGCTCTACCGGCTGGAAGGCGGACGCCTGCAGCTGACCGGTGGGCTGGCGTTGCCGAACGGCATCCCGGCCACGTTGGGCCTGCAGGAAGGGGTGGCAGGGCAGGTGGCCCGCGACCAGCGGGCGCGGCATCTGCAGGGGGACGAAGCGGCGCCGCTGGAGCTGCAGACCAGCCTGGGGCGCGTGCCCGTGCGTGAACGGATCCTTGCCCCGGTCAGCAGCGACGGAGCGATCGTGGGCGTGCTCGAGCTGGGCCGAGCGGCTGTCGGTGAGCAGCGGGCGCTGGATGACGAGCTGCTGCTGCGCTGCGCCGAGACCATCGGCATGGCCCTGCGCACCTCGATGCTGCGCGCACAACTGGTGGTGCTGCTGGAGGAGTCGCAGCGCCAGGGCGAAGAACTGCAGGCACAGCAGGAAGAGCTGCGGGTTGCCAATGAGGAGCTGGAAGAGCAGAGCCGCAGCCTGATGCAGTCGCAGACGCATCTGGAACAGCAGCAGGCCGAGCTGGAACAGAGCAACGTGCAGCTGGAAGAACGCACCCACGAGCTGGAGGCGCAGAAGCAGGCGCTGCTGGTGGCGCAGGGGCAGCTGGTGCGCAACAGCAATGAACTGGCCGCCACCTCGCGCTACAAGTCCGAGTTCCTGGCCAACATGTCGCACGAGCTGCGCACCCCGCTGAACAGTTCGCTGATCCTGGCCAAGCTGCTGGCCGACAACAAGGACGGCTCGCTCAGCGACGAGCAGGTCAAGTACGCCCGCGCCATCCTGTCGTCGAACAACGACCTGCTGGCGCTGATCAACGACATCCTGGACCTGTCGCGCATCGAAGCAGGGCACGTCGAACTGGCCGACGAAGTGGTGGTGGTCGACAGTGTGCTGCAGCGACTGCGCGAAACCTTCGAGCCGATGGCGCGGCAGAAGGGCCTGACGCTGCAGATCGAGTCCGATGGCCTGGCCCCCAGCCAGCTGGTGGCCGACAACCAGCGCCTGCAGCAGATCCTGAAGAACCTGCTGGCCAATGCGGTCAAGTTCACCGAGCACGGCAAGGTGAGCCTGCACGTTCGCAGCGGCGGCAATGGCCGGATCCGATTCGAAGTGGCCGACAGCGGCATCGGCATTGCACGCGACCAGCTGCAGCTGATCTTCGAAGCGTTCCGCCAGGCCGATGGCAGCACCCGCCGCCGTTACGGCGGCACTGGCCTGGGCCTGTCGATCTCGCGTGATCTTGCGGTGCGCATGGGCGGTGACATCCAGGTGGACAGCGAGCCGGGCCGCGGCAGCTGCTTCATTCTCGAACTGCCGCTGCAGGGCGCGCCGGCAGCCGAGGCCGCCGCAGGCGCCGCAGCGCCGGTGCCCGTGCAGCCGGTACCCGCCACCCCCGTGGCACCAGCCCCCCTTGCCCAGCGGTCCAGTGCCGCGCCGGTGGCAGCGGTGGCCGATGACCGTGGCCGCCGCCACCATGCGGGACGCTTGATCCTGGCCGTGGAGGACGATGCGGTCTTCGCCGAAGCCCTGGTGACGCTGGCGCACGAGCTTGATTTCGACTGCGTGGTGGCCACCACGGCCGAAGAGGCGCTGGCGCTGGCGGCGGACCTGCGTCCCAACGGCATCCTGCTGGACATCGGCCTGCCCGACGTTTCGGGCCTGACCGTGCTTGAACGGCTCAAGCGCAACCCCGACACCCGGCACATTCCGGTGCATGTGGTCTCGGGCATGGACCGCGGCCAGGTGGCACGCGAACTGGGCGCGATCGGCTTTGCGATCAAGCCGACCACGCGCGAGCGCCTGGTGGCTGCCATCGAACAGCTTGAACAGACCAGCCAGCGCGACGTGCGGCGCCTGCTGATCGTGGAGGACGACAACGATCTGCGCCGCAACCTGGAACTGCTGCTGGGCCGCGATCAGCTGCAGATCGCTGCTGTCGGTACGCTTGCCGCAGCGGTGGAGCAGCTGAGCACGGTCACCTTCGACTGCATGGTGATGGACCTGTCGCTGCCCGACGGCAGTGGCTACGACCTGCTCGAGCACATGGCAGGCAACGATGATGTCGGCTTCCCGCCGGTCATCGTCTATACCGGCCGTGCCCTCAGCCGCGAAGAAGAGCAGCGCCTGCGCCGCTACTCCAAGAGCATCATCATCAAGGGTGCACGCTCGCCCGAGCGCCTGCTCGACGAGGTGACGCTGTTCCTGCACAGCGTGGAGGCCAACCTGCCCAGCGACCAGCAGCGCCTGCTGCGCGAAGCGCGCCGCCGCGACACCGTGCTCGATGGACGCACCGTGCTGCTGGCCGAGGACGACGTGCGCAACATCTTCGCGCTGTCCAGCGTGCTGGAGCCGCTGGGGGTGACGCTGGAGATCGCCCGCAATGGCCAGGAGGCCGTCGACCGCCTGGCCCAGCGCGAGGTGGACCTGGTGCTGATGGACATCATGATGCCGGAGAAGGATGGCCTGCAGGCGATGCGCGAGATCCGCGCGCAGCGCCACCTGCAGGACCTGCCGATCATCGCGCTGACCGCCAAGGCCATGCCCGATGACCGTGAACGCTGCCTGCAGGCCGGTGCCAACGACTACATCGCCAAGCCCATCGACGTGGACAAGCTGGTATCGCTGTGCCGGGTCTGGTGCTCGCGGCAATGAACGAGCAGGCGCTGTTCGACCTGGAGCTGAAGGTGCTGCTGGAAGCGCTGTACCAGCGCTACCACTACGACTTCCGCAGCTATGCGGTGTCCTCGCTGCGCCGTCGCGTCAGCCAGGCCATGCAGCGCTACGAGTGCGAGCGCCTGTCGGACCTGCAGCATCGGCTGCTGCACGAACCGGAGCTGTTCGCGCAGGCGATGCAGTTCTTCACCGTGCAGGTCTCGGAGATGTTCCGTGACCCGGAGTATTTCCGGCAGATGCGCGAACAGGTGGTACCGGTGTTGCGCACCTACCCCTCGGTGAAGCTGTGGGTGGCCGGCTGCAGTACCGGCGAGGAAGTGTGGTCGCTGGCGATCCTGCTGCACGAGGAAGGCCTGCTTGAGCGCAGCATCGTCTACGCCACCGACATCAACCCCGCTGCACTGGCCACGGCTGAGGCCGGCGCCTACGGCATCGACCGCCTCGCCCAGTTCAGCCGGAACTACCTCGCCGCCGGCGGCACCGCGTCACTGTCGGACTATTACAGCACCGCTTACGACGGCGCGGTCTTCGACCGCCAGCTGCGCCGCAACGTGGTGTTTGCCGACCACAGCCTGGCTACCGACACGGTGTTTTCGGAAGTGCACCTGGTGTCTTGCCGCAACGTGCTGATCTATTTCAACCGCGACCTGCAGGATCGGGCGGTGGGCCTGTTCCGCGAAGCCCTGGTGCATCGCGGCTTCCTCGGCCTGGGCAGCAAGGAGTCGCTGCAGTTCGGTCGCCATCACGATGCCTTCGAAGCCTGTTCGCGGGAGCACCGCCTGTACCGGAAGGTGGCCTGATGGCGGCGATGTTCCGCCCTGACGTGGTGGTGATCGGCGCATCGGCTGGTGGCGTGGCCGCCCTGCAGATCGTGCTGGGTGCGTTGCCGGCCACCCTGCCGGTGCCGGTGCTGGTGGTGCTGCACCTGCCGCGCGACCGTTCCAGCCGCATCGCCGAGGTGCTGGCGCCGTACTGCACGTTGGCCCTGCGCGAAGCGGAGGACAAGCAGCCCCTGCAGGCCGGAACGGTGACGTTCGCGCCGCCGGACTACCACCTGCTGGTGGAGGACACGCAGGCCATCGCATTGTCGATGGACGAACCGGTGCTGTTCTCGCGGCCGGCCATCGATCCGCTGTTCGAATCGGCCGCAGCCGCGTTCGGCACGGGGGTGCTGGCGATCCTGCTGACCGGTGCCAGCAGCGATGGCAGTGATGGCGTGGCCGCCGTGCGCGCCGCTGGCGGCCAGGCCTGGTTGCAATGCCCCGAGGAGGCCGAGGCATCGATGATGCCGGCCTCTGCCCTGCAGCATGCCGGCGCCGACGCCGTGCTGCCCCTTGAACTGATGTGCCGCCGCCTGAAGGAGTTGTTTGCATGAACCTGCTGCCGCCGGACCCTGCCCAGTCGCAGGCGCCGGTCAACCTGCTGATCGTCGACGACGTGCCGCAGAACCTGGTGGCCATGCAGGCGCTGCTGCGCCGCGAGGGCGTCAACCTGTTGCTGGCGGGCTCTGGCGCGCAGGCGCTGGAGCTGCTGCTGGAGCATGAGGTAGCGCTGGCGCTGCTGGACGTGCACATGCCGGAGATCGACGGTTTCATGCTGGCCGAGCTGATGCGCGGCTCGCAGCGCAGCCGGGATGTGCCGATCATCTTCCTGACCGCCTCGCCGGATGATCCGTTGCGGGTGTTCAAGGGCTACGAGACCGGCGCGGTGGATTTCCTGCACAAGCCGGTTGCACCGCAGGTGATCCTCAGCAAGGTCAATGTGTTCATCGAGCTCTACCAGCAGCGGCAGCTGCTGAAGGCGCGCAACGAAGCGCTGGAGCGCGCGTTGAAGCTCAACGAGACCATGGCCGCGGTGCTGACCCACGACCTGCGCACGCCGCTGTCGGCCATCCTGCTGTGTGCCGACAAGCTGTCGCTGGAACTGCCGGACGACAATGCCGGTGCGCAGCAGACACTGAGCTACCTGGAGGCCAGCACGCTGCGGATGGCACGCATGGTCGAGCAGCTGCTGGACTTCTCGCGGATCCGCAGCGGTGGCCTGCGCCTGCAGAGCAGCGTCTGTGACCTGGCCGAGGTGACGCGTGCGGTGCTGGTCGAGGCCGGTGCCGGCCATCGAAGCGATCGGATCGCGCTGGATGTCCGTGGCGATTCGACCCTGCAGGGCGACATGGATCGCCTTGGGCAGATCGTCGCCAACCTGGTCGGCAACGCACTCACCCATGGCGCCGACGCGACGGTGCAGGTGCAGGTCGATGGTGGCGATGCACGGGTGGTCGCGCTGCGCGTACGCAACACCGGCCATGTCGATGAGGCGTTGCTGCCGCGCCTGTTCGAACCCTTCAAGGCCAGCTTCCACCAGAGCAACGGGCTCGGGCTGGGGCTGTACATCGTTGACCAGTTCGTGCGTGCGCATGGTGGCCAGTTGAGCGCGCGCAACGAGGCAGGGCACGTGGTGTTCGAGGCGCTGCTGCCTCGTCGATCCGATTTGCGCAGTCCGGCGGTTTCCTGAATTCTTCAGCTGGCGCGTGAGCGAACTGAGACGGGCTCGTCCGCAACTGCTACCGTGGCACCACTCTTGCAAAGGAAGCTCCATGCCACTGCGTGCCATCGCCTATGTCAGCCAGGCCAAGCCGGATCTGTCTGCCGCACGTCTGCAGACGCTGGTCGAGGATGCCGCGCGCTTCAACAAGATGGCAGGGGTGACGGGTGTGCTGCTGCATGACGGCGAACGCTTCCTGCAGTACATCGAAGGCCCGCCTGATGGCATCGATTCGGTATACGAGCGCATCCTGCAGGCCGGCAGCCATGTCGACATCGTCGAGCTGGCGCGTGGCCGGCTGGGCCAGCGCCAGTTTCCGTACTGGGCAATGCGCGGGCTGCCGGTCGACGCCGCGCTGCTGCGCCAGCTTTCCGCAGGCGACTGGTCGGGATTCGCCCGCTCGGTGAACGGTGACAGCGTCGTGCTTACGGCGGTGGATCTGTTGGCCGAGGTCGTGCGGCCGGTACTCAGCGCGGGCTGACCGCTAACGCTGCGGGGCGCAGTACGCCGCGTGCAATGCCTGCAGCACCCCCAGCGCCGGACCCTCCAGCAGCCGATAGTGCAGTGTCTGTGCCTGCCGCCGCCTTGCCACCACCTCCAGATTGCGCAGCACGGCCAGATGCTGTGACAGCGCCGATGCGCTCAGGCCAGTCAGGGCCTGCAGTTCCGGCACCGGTGCTTCGCCTTCCACCAGGCGACACAACACGCGCAGTCGCGCCGGGTGTGCCAGCGATTTCAGCAGGGCAGCCGCTTGTGCGGCATGCGTAGCCATCGCGGCACTGTCGGTGGTGATGCTGGGCACGGCTTGACCCGGTAGTTCAGGAAAGTCTAATTTAGAGAAATCTAAATTGAAGGGCAAGCCGATGCGCGCGATGCAGAGGGGCAGGGCATGAACCTGCCATGGGCGGCAATTGCAGGCGGCGGCCTGATCGGTGTGTCGGCGGTGCTGCTACTGGCCACGCTCGGTCGGGTGGCGGGCATCAGCGGTATCGCTGCTGGCGCCGCTGCCGCGCCGCGCGGTGATCGTGGTTGGCGCTGGGCTTTCCTGCTCGGACTGATGTCGGCGGCGGCAGCGGTGTTGAGTTGGCAGGCGGGTGCAGGACAACCACCACGCGCCTTGCTGCGCGACGCGCTGCCGGCCTGGCAATTGATCGCTGCCGGTGTCCTGGTGGGCCTGGGTACGCGGCTGGGCAACGGCTGCACCAGCGGCCACGGTGTCTGTGGCCTCGCCCGCGGATCGCGGCGATCGCTGGTGGCGGTGCTGGTGTTCATGGCCTGCGCGATGCTCACCACGTTCCTGCTACGTCACGGCGGAGGCCTGGCATGAGCCGCAGGTTGTGGGCGGCAGGTGTGGCCGGCGGCCTGTTCGGTGCCGGCCTCGCGCTGGCCGGCATGACCGATCCGCGTCGCGTGCTGGGGTTCCTCGATGTGGCTGGCGACTTCGATCCCACGCTGGCCAGGGTGCTGGCGTCGGCGCTGCTGGTCAGCGCACTGGGTCAATTCTGGCTGCGGCGGCAGCAGCGGCCATGGTGCGCCGAACGTTTCGAGCTGCCGGCGACGCAGGCTGTCGACACGCGGTTGCTGCTGGGTGCGGCGCTGTTCGGTATCGGCTGGGGCTGGGTCGGCTATTGCCCAGGGCCCGCGCTGGCCGCGTTGGCGGTGGGCGCGCGCGAAGCCCTGTGGTTCGTGCCAGCGATGGCTGCGGGTTTCTGGCTGCATGATCGCTGGCTGCGCTGAGGCTTCACGTTCGTCTCACCGTTGCGGGGTTCAGATCACCTTTCCCGGGGAACGGAGGACGACATGGCACGGATGAAATGGAAAGGTGGCGCGTTGCTGGCGGCGGCACTGGCGACGGCGGCAATGCCGGCGATGGCCTGCACGCGCGCGGTGTATCTGGGCGACAACGGCGATGTCATCACCGCCCGCTCGATGGACTGGAAAGTGGACGTGGCCACCAATCTCTACGTGTTGCCGCGTGGCATTGCGCGCACCGGAAAGGCGGGGCCGGGGTCGATCGCCTGGACTGCACGCTACGGCAGCGTGGTGGCCACCGGCTATGACATTTCCACCACCGATGGCATGAACGAGAAGGGCCTGGTCGCCAACCTGCTGTGGCTGGTCGAGTCGGAGTACCCGGCCCAGCGCAGCGGCAAGCCCGGCCTGTCCATCTCGTTGTGGGCGCAGTACGTGCTGGATAACTTCGCGACGGTGGAAGAGGCGGTGACCGCGCTGCAGCGCGAACCGTACTCGATCGTCACCGACAAGGTGCCGGGCGAGGACCGCCAGGCGACGCTGCACCTGTCGCTGTCCGACGCCACGGGTGACAGCGCGATCGTCGAATACATCGGCGGGCGCCAGGTGATCCACCATGATCGGCGCTACCAGGTGATGACCAATTCGCCGATCTTCGACCAGCAGCTGGCATTGAACAGCTACTGGCAGCAGATCGGTGGCACGGTGATGCTGCCGGGCACCAACCGTTCGGCCGACCGCTTCGCGCGGGCCTCCTTCTACATCAACGCGATTCCGAAAGCGGAAGATCCGGTGGAGGCGCTGGCCAGTGTGTTCAGCGTGATCCGCAACGTGTCGGTACCGTTCGGCATCACCACGCCGGGCGAGCCCAACATCTCGTCCACCCGCTGGCGTACGGTCGCCGACCACAAGCGGCGCCTGTATTTCTTCGAGTCGGCACTGACGCCCAACACCTTCTGGGTCGACCTGACCAAGGTCGATTTCGGCGGAAAGGTGCTCAAGCTCGATCTCGGCCGTGACCAGCGCAATACCTTCGCCGGCGATGCACTGGGCCATTTCGTGCCCAGCGCACCGTTCACCTTCCTCGGCGTCGACGGCTAGTTCGACGCCTGGCTGGAGGCCGGGTAGACCGCCTGGATCGTGCAGGCGCCGCGGCGGGTGAAGCGGGGCAGCGGCGCCACCGCGTCGCTGCGCTCGTCGAAGCTGGCGAAATCGGCCGTAACCACGCGGTCGCCGGGGTTGCCGCAGATCAGGCCGTTCTGCATGCCGGATTGGAAGCTCAATTCCGGTGAGCGGTCGAGCTGGAGGCAGTGGCTGCCCAGTTCAACACGGTAAAAGCGATGGCCGCCGCTACGCAGCGGGTTGGTTTCCACCAGCATGCCCTGCGTGTCGGACGACCAGCCGCGCACATTGCGGGTGGCGAAGCAGTACGAGGCCGAGCCGCCGAAGCCGCGACGGACGTCCTTGCGTTGGCGGATCGTCAGGGCGGGCAGGGTGGCCGTGCGCAGGCTGTCGCTGTCGCGGGCCACGCTGGCATAGTCGCGGGCCTGGACCGGGGTGACTGCACTGACGGCACAGCTGTGGCCATCGACCACAACGCGCTCGCTGGGACGACCGCAGGCCCAGCCGGCGGGTGCTTCCAGCTTCAACGTGGTGGCTGCGCGGACGCCGGGGCAATCCTCGGCGAAGTCGATGCGATAGGCTTGGCCGGAGGCGGCACGCAGCGCGATCGAGCGCGGTGATGCCTGCTCCACTTCCTGGACGCCGACAGCGTCCATGCAGTGCGGGGCCGGTGGCATGCGTTCCTGTGCCGAAGCCGTGGCGGTGAGCACCAGCGCGAGGCTGGCGGCCAGTACCATGGATGCGTGCCTGTAAGTCATGTCCTGCACTCCCTGCGTTGGATGACGGGCCGACTATAGCAGCGGTTTGCACGGCAAGTGTTACACGCGCAGACTGCTCGGATGGGCGCCATCTTCCATCTACGGCACTACGGTCAGGCCACCGGCCTGGATCGCCACGGCTATGCGCAGTGGGTGCTGCCGCTGCAGGGTGAGCTGCAGTTCGAGATGGAGGGCAGGGGCGGCCGTCTTGACCTGCTGCAGGGGGCATTCGTGGCGGCCGGCGAAGCGCACGACCAGATGGCCGAGGGTCCCAACGGTTTCGTGATTGTCGACTGCGGGCCGGGCGTGCTCGATGACGCGACCCAGGAGCACCTGTGCCGGCAGCGCTGGCTGCATCTCCCGCTGTCGCTGCGGCAGCGGCTTGCCCAGGTGCAGACGGGCCGGCCTGTGCCAGCGCTGCTGCCGGAACTGCTGCGGGTCTTCGCGCCTGCCGGTAGTGGTGCGCGCCTGCAGGGCCTGTGCGCTGCGGTCGAGGCGATGCCGGGGCAGGCGTGGTCGGTAGCGCGCATGGCTGCCTTTGTCGGCATCAGCGAAAGCCGCCTGCATGCGGTGTTCCGGCGTGAGTTCGGGCTCAGCCCGCAGGCGTGGCTCAGTGCCAGCCGCCTGCGCTGGGCCAAGCACCAGTTGCGGGTCAGCCCGGCATCGATCAGCGATATCGCACTGGCCGCAGGGTATTCCGAGCAGAGTGCACTGACCCGTGCGCTGCGCCGCGAATGCGGGCAGACGCCGGCGGCATGGCGGCGAGCCACACCCAACGCTGCGGAAGCGAACCGCCAGTAGCCTCGGTCAAGACCGGCCGGCAAGGGGCCGCTTACACTGCGCGGCCCGTTCTTGCTGTGAACCTGCAATGCGCAACAACCCGATTGCCCTGGGCATCGCCAATGGCATCGCCGCCGGTGCGCTGTGGGGCGTGGTCTTCCTCGCGCCCGCCGTGTTGAGCACGTTCAATGCCCTGCAGCTTTCCGCCGGCCGCTATCTGGTCTATGGCCTGATCGCCGTGGTCCTGCTGCTGCCGCGCTGGAAGCGGGTGGCGCCGAAGCTCGGTCGCGCCGAGTGGATCGGCCTGTTGTGGCTGAGCCTGGCCGGCAACCTGGTGTACTTCCTGCTGTTGGCCACGGCGGTGCAGTGGGCCGGTGGCGCCGCTGCTTCGTTGATTGTCGGCCTGATTCCGGTCGTGGTCACCCTGGTGGGCGTGCGCGAGCAGGGTGCGGTGCCGTTGAAGCAGCTGCTGCCGGCGCTGGCGCTGTGCGTGCTCGGCGTAGCGATGGTCGGCTGGGAGGCGCTGATGTCCGAGCATCTGGGCACGCCTTGGCGGCAACGCCTGATCGGCCTGCTGTGCGCGTTCGGTGCGTTGTTCTCGTGGGCGCTGTATTCCATCGGCAACAGCCGCTGGCTGTCGCGGCGGCCCGACCTTTCCAGCCACGACTGGTCACTGCTGACCGGCGTCACCACCGGCGGGTTGTCGCTGCTGCTGGTGCCGATGGCGTTCAGTGGACACAACCAGGCGCATACCGCTGCGCAATGGGGTGGGTTCTGGGCCATCAGCGCCGGCGTGGCGGTGGTCGCCTCGATCCTCGGCAATGCGTTCTGGAACCGGGCCAGTCGCCTGCTGCCGCTGACCCTGACCGGGCAGATGATCGTGTTCGAGACCCTGTTCGCGCTGCTGTACGCCTTCGCCTGGCAGCGGCGCTGGCCCAGCCTGCTGGAACTGCTGGCGATCGTGCTGCTGGTGGGTGGGGTGCTGTTGTGCGCGCATGCGCATCGCACGCCGCGCGCAATCACCGAACATGTCGGCTGAATCGACGCACTGAGGCCGACGATCACCCGTTTGTCTCAGTTGCAACCAAATGCCGGCACGTTGGCCGATGATCGCCGCAAAGAAATATTGCGCCGCAACACTTGACAGCAACCATCGCGGCGGTGTTTTCTGTAGGCCATGGCCCTTGATGCCGCCAACGCCCGCCTGATCGCCCCCGCTACCGCGGGCCGTTCGACTGCGCCGGTCGCCATCACCACCACCATTACCACCACCACCGTCACCACTGCCCTGGTGCGGCCCGTCGTCTTCGTGTAACTCCCGAAAACAACGGCCCCGCACCATCCAGGTGACGGGGAAACTCGACCACCTGCATGCGACGGGGCCTCCAACCGAGGTCTGCATGTCTTCCATCGCCCCCGCCCATTCGCCTGCCGCGTCCGCATTGGCCGCGCCGTCCACTGTCGTGCACAAGTTCGGCGGCACCTCGGTGGCCGACGCCGAGCGCTATCGCCATGTCGCCGGCCTGCTGCTGGCCCGCCCCGAGTCGTTGCAGGTCAGCGTGGTCTCGGCCATGAAGGGGGTTACCGATGCGCTGATCGAACTGGCACACCTGGCAGCCCAGGGCGATGCCGGCTGGCAGGAGGCGTGGCATGCGCTGCGCGCGCGGCATCGGGGTGCCGCGGTAGCGCTGCTGGGTGAGCAGGTGGGCGATACCGTGGACTGGATCGATGCACGCTTCGACCAGTTGGCCGAGGTGCTGGCCGCGCTGGCGGTGATCGGCGAACTGCCACGCGAGGTGCTCGACCGCGTGCAGGGCCTGGGCGAAGTGTTCTCCGCACAGTTGCTTGGTACCCACCTGCGCGCGCTGGGCGAGGACTGCGCGGTGCTGGATGCACGCGATGTGCTGGTGGTCGGCCACGGCGAACTGGGCGTGGATGTCGACTGGGATGCCAGTGCCGGCCGCCTTGCCGCGTGGCGCCTGCAGCACCCGCAGTCGCGCGTGGTCGCCACCGGTTTCGTCGCCCGCGACCGCCAGGACCGCGTCACTACGCTGGGCCGCAACGGCAGTGACTACTCCGGCGCGATCTTCGCCGCACTGTTCGCCGCCGATGAACTGCATATCTGGACCGACGTCGACGGCGTGCTGTCGGCCGACCCGCGGCTGGTGCCGGAGGCCGTGCAGCTGCACGCGCTGAGCTACGACGAGGCCTGTGAGCTGGCCTATTTCGGGGCGAAAGTGGTGCATCCGCAGACGATGTCACCGGCGATCCGGCTGGGCCTGCCGATCTTCATCCGCAATACCTTCCAGCCCAGCCATCCGGGTACGCGGATCAGCGCCGAGCGCTCGCCACGTGGCCCGGTGAAAGGGCTGACGCTGAGCACGGATCTGGCCCTGCTGAATCTGGAAGGCACCGGTCTGATCGGCGTGCCGGGTACCGCCGAACGGGTGTTCGCCGCGCTGCGCCAGGCACAGGTCTCGGTGGTGATGATTTCGCAGGGCTCTTCCGAACATTCGATCTGCTGTGTTGTCCGCGCAGGCGAAGCGGCGCGTGGTCGCGATGCCGTGGTGCAGGCGTTCTCGCACGAGCTGGCCGCCGGCCAGGTGCAGCGCGTGCAGGTCAGCGAGGGCGTCAGCGTGCTGGCCGCCGTGGGCGATGGCATGGCAGGCCAGCCGGGTGTGGCTGCACGGCTGTTCGAATCGCTGGGCCGGGCGCAGGTGAACATCCTGGCGATCGCGCAGGGGTCCTCCGAACGCAACATCTCGGTGGCGGTGGCAAGCGCCGACGCGACCCGCGCGCTGCGTGCCGCGCATGCCGGGTTCTGGCTGTCGCCGCAGACGTTCGCGGTGGGGGTGATCGGTCCGGGCAATGTTGGCGCTGCGCTGCTGGACCAGCTGCTGGCGGCGCGCCCGCAGTTGCTGGCCAAGGCCAATGTCGATCTGCGCCTGCGCGCGCTTGCGTCACGCTCGCGCATGCGCCTGGAGGCCGATGGCCTGCATGAAGACTGGCGCCAGGCGCTGCAGGACGCCGGCCAGGCCAGCGATCTGGACCATTTCACCGAGCACCTGCTGGCCGCGCATCTGCCGCACGCGGTGGTGATCGACTGCAGTGGCAGTGCAGAGGTTGCCGAGCGCTATGAAGGTTGGCTGGCCGCCGGCATCCATGTGGTGACCCCGAACAAGCAGGCTGGCGCCGGTCCGCTGGCACGCTACCAGCGCATCCGCGCGGCGGCGGCGGCCAGTGGTGCGCGCTTCCGCTACGAGGCCACGGTGGGTGCCGGCCTGCCGGTGATCACCACGCTGCGTGACCTGGTGGATACCGGAGACGAAGTGCTGGCGATCGAAGGCATCTTCTCCGGCACGCTGGCCTGGCTGTTCAATCGTTTTGACGGCAGCCAGCCGTTCTCGGCACTGGTCGCGCAGGCGCGCTCGATGGGCTACACCGAGCCGGATCCGCGCGACGACCTGTCCGGTGTGGATGTTGCGCGCAAGCTGGTGATCCTGGCCCGCGAGGCCGGTCACGCGCTCAGCCTGGAGCAGGTGCAGGTGGAGAGCCTGGTGCCGGCGTTGCTGCGCGAAGGAAGCGTGGACGATTTCATGGCCCGCCTGGGTGCCTCCGATGAGGCGCTGCTGGCCCGGCTGCACGATGCCCGCCAGCGCGGTGCGGTGCTGCGCTATGTCGCGCGGCTGGGGCCGGATGGCGCGTCGGTCGGGTTGCAGGAGCTGCCGGCCGACCACGCGTTCGCCAACCTTCGGCTGACCGACAACGTGGTGCAGTTCCGTACCCGCCGCTACTGCGACAACCCGCTGGTGGTGCAGGGCCCGGGCGCGGGCCCGGAAGTCACCGCTGCCGGCGTGTTCGCTGATCTGCTGCGGGTGGCGGCCGGCGAAGGAGCGCGGCTGTGATCGCACGCGCTTTCGCACCCGCATCGGTGGCCAACGTGGCGGTCGGCTTCGACATCCTGGGCCACGCCATCGCCGGTATCGGCGATACGGTGAGCGTGCGCCGCATCGACGAACCGTTGGTGCGCATCGATGCGATCCGTGGCAGTGCGGTCGAACTGCCGCTGGATGCGCCAGGCAATACAGCAGGGGCCGCGCTGATCGCACTGCGTGCAGCGCTGGGGCTGGGCTTCGGTTTCGCCATCGAGATCGACAAGGGCATTCCGTTCGGCTCCGGCATGGGCGGATCGGCGGCCTCCTGCGTGGCCGCGCTGGTGGCAGCCAATGCAGTGCTGGACATGCCGCTGCCGCGCGAGGCGCTGTATCCGTTCGCACTGGATGGCGAAGCCGTGGCCAGCGGTGGCCGCCATGGTGACAACGTCGGCCCGCTGCTGCTGGGCGGCGTGGCGCTGTGCACGGCTGATCGCCTGGTGCCGATTCCGGTACCGGCCAGCTGGCACAGCCTGCTGGTGCATCCGCATGCGGTGCTGGAGACCCGGCGGGCACGACAGGCGCTGCAGGGCAGCTATGCGCTGGGCGAATTCGTCGCGCAGAGTGCCCACCTGGCGCTGGTGTTGAGCGGTTGCCATCGCAGCGATGCCTCGCTGGTGCGCGCCGGCCTGCGCGATGTGCTGGTGGAACCGCGGCGGGCGGGCCTGATCGTGGGCTTCGACGCGGCACGCAATGCTGCACTGGCCGCCGGCGCGATGGGCGCGGGCATTTCCGGCGCCGGGCCCAGCGTCTTTGCCTGGTTTGAAGATGCCGACCAGGCGCGCGCGGCAGCGCAGCCGGTGCGTGCGGCGTTTGCCGCTGCCGGCTTCGACAGTGATGCCTGGATCTCGCCGCTGGATGCACCCGGAGCCTGCTTGTGCTGAATCCTTCCTCCCTACCGGATATCGACCTCATGCAATTCGTTTCGACCCGCGGCCAGTCGCCGGCCGTTGGACTCAGTGCGGCCATCGCTGCCGGTCTCGCCCCCGATGGTGGCCTGTACGTACCGGAGGTGCTGCCGGCGCCGCGCGCGCTGCAGGCCGGTACGAGCCTGGCCGATACCGCCGCTGACCTGCTGGCGCCGTTCTTCGCGGGCGATGTGCTGGCCGAGGCCTTGCCATCGATCTGCCGTGAGGCCTTCGATTTCCCCGTGCCATTGCGCGCGTTGCGCAACAGCGGTGACCATGTGCTGGAGCTGTTCCATGGGCCGACGGCGGCGTTCAAGGATATCGGCGCGCGCTTCCTCGCCGGTGTGCTGTCGCGGCTGCAGACCGGCAAGGGACGCGATCTGACCATCGTCGTGGCCACCTCCGGTGACACCGGTGCAGCCGTAGCGGCGGCCTTCCATCGGCAGCCCGGTGTACGCGTGGTGGTGCTGTATCCCGATGGGCGGGTGTCGCCGCGACAGGCGCACCAGCTCGGCTGCTTTGGCGACAACATCCTGGCGCTGCGGGTGGCCGGTTCGTTCGATGATTGCCAGGCGATGGTGAAGCAGGCGCTGGCCGACCGCGATCTGCAGGCGCAGGTGCCGCTGAGCTCCGCCAACAGCATCAGCCTGGGCCGGCTGCTGCCGCAGATGAGCTATTACGCGCACGCGGCGCTGAGCCATCATGCGCAGCATCAGCGGCGCTTGAACCTGGTGGTGCCGACCGGCAACCTCGGTAATGCGATGGCGGCAGTGCTGGCGCGCGCGCTGGGCGTGCCGATCGGGCAGATCGTGCTGGCCACCAATGCCAACGCGGTGCTGCCGCGCTTTTTCAGTGGCGACCCGTACCAGCCAGCGGCCAGCATTGCGACCGTGGCCAACGCCATGGATGTCGGCGCGCCCAGCAACTTCGAGCGGCTGCGCTGGCTGTACCAGGGCGACGATGCCGAGCTGCGGGCGGCGTTCCGCGCCTTCGCGGTGGATGACGTGACCATCCGCGCGACCATCGCCAGCGCGCATGCCAGCGACGGTGAACTGTTCTGCCCGCATACGGCCACGGCGGTGAAGGTGCTGCAGGATCTGCGCTCCGGTGGCGCCAAGGGTGACTGGGCGGTGGTTGCTACCGCGCACCCGGCGAAGTTCGAGGCGGTGGTGGAACCGTTGATCGGCGAAGCAGTGGCGGTGCCGCCGGCCTTGGATGCATTGCTGCAGCGTCCGGCGCATGCCGAGCCATTGGCGGCGGACTACGCGGCATTGCGTGAGGTGTTGTTGCGTTGATGGAGGGTCTGCGTGGTTGCCGGCCAGCGGCCGGCACTACCAACAGACATCCACGCATGGCGTGGATTTACCGTGTCGACCAAG
>NZ_JBYTEK010000022.1:0-70897 GCF_058783335.1 Stenotrophomonas sp. FW305-C-20-S1
CCACGTCGAGGTCGCCCGATGACTGCGGTTGCCGGCCAGCGGCCGGCACTACCGCCACGTCAGCGCTGCGGGGTGATCGTCTGCGTCGGCAGGCGTGCCGGCGGCGCCGGATCCGGTACCCAGATCGCCACGCCGGCGGCGCGCTTCTGCGTCGTCGGTATGCCGATGCCCACGCCGCCGCCCACGTGCGAACCGTAACTGCCGGCACCCACCGACATGCCGACCGGCGAGCCACTGCTGCCCACGCCCATCAGGATCACGCCGTTGGCACCCAGTGCGGCCGCTTCGCGCTTGAGGCGAGCCACGGCGGCATCGGTCTGGCCCTGCGTGCCGAAGCCCACCGCCGAAGACGATTCCAGCTGGGCGATTTCCTGCGAACCGGCGGGCGGCGTCGAATAGATCTGCACCTGGGACGGATCGATCGGCGCGCGGGCGCGGCCCAGCATGACCTTGGAGGTACTGGCGCAACCGGCAACGGTCAGCAGCATGGCCGCCAAGGCGACCCAACGGATGTTCATGGCGTATACCCCTGTAGGACTGGTTCGGATCATCAGCCGGGCACTCTGAATCGGCGCCAACATCGGGGCTCGACCCATGGCCGCACGCTAGCATGGGGCCGGTGAGGCTGACGGCAACGGCGGTAGGCGGCGCTGCCGGGAACGGCTATGGTTGGCGCATGAACAACCACGGGAGGGCGCTATGGGTGTGATCAGTCTGTTGTGGGGCGTGCTGGCGCTGCTGTGGATGATCCTGGCGTTGATACCGCTGCTGGGCTGGGGCAACTGGTTCCTGATCCCGTTCGCCGCGGTCGGCGCGATCATCGCCGCGCTCGGCATCCTGTTCACCCACCCCAGCAAGCGCGGCCGGGCGTGGACCGGGCTGATCCTGAACGGCATCGTGGTGGTGGTCGGCATCCTGCGCCTGGGGCTGGGCGGCGGCGTGATCTGAGCCGGCCGGGCCGGTGCGACCGGGCGTCGCAGGGACACGGCCGCCGGCCGGGCAGGGAGTAGAATGGGCGGCTGCGCGAGCCCCCCGCGTGCCTGTCGAACCGCGCCCTGCGCGGCTGCTCCCATGATCATTCGTTCCCGTCCCCACGGCTGGCAACTGCTGTACATCCTGCGTGGCTCGATCGTTCCGGCCATCGCGCCGAAGGTGCTGGCCATCCTCGTCCTGTCCATCGCGGTCGCCGCGGTGGTGGAAATGGCGCCGCCGATCGGCATCGAGCGCGTCTCGGTCACCCCGTTCACCCTGCTCGGCCTGGTCCTGTCGATCTTCCTCAGCTTCCGCAACAGCGCCTGCTACGACCGCTGGTGGGAGGGCCGCAAGCTGTGGGGCCAACTGGTGTTTGAATCGCGCTCGCTTGCGCGGCAGGTACAGGTGCTGCTGGCCGATGACGCACCGCGCCGCCAGCGCCTCGGCTACCTGACCACCGCCTTCGCCCATGCACTGGCCGCGCGCCTGCGCGCCCGCGACGTCGCGCTGGCGGCGGTGCCATGGCTGGACGAGGAACAGCGCGGGCAGCTCGCCCAGCGCGAGAACGTGCCCGATGCGTTGCTGGCGATGATCGCCGCCGAACTGGCCCAGGCCCGTCGCGCCGGCACGCTCGATTCCATTCTCTACGTCCAGCTGGAAGAGCGCCTGCACGCGATGTCCTCGATCCAGGCTGGCTGCGAACGCATCCTGACCACCCCGCTGCCGTTCGCCTACACCCTGCTGCTGCACCGCTGCGCATGGATGTTCTGCGTGCTGCTGCCGTTCGGCCTGGCCAGCTCGCTGGGCTGGGCCACGCCGGTGCTGTCGGCGGTGCTGGCCTACGCCTTCTTCGGCCTGGACCAGCTGGGTGAAGAAATGGAAGACCCGTTCGGCCTGGAGCCGAACGACCTGCCGCTGGACGCGCTGGTGCGCACCATCGAGATCGACCAGCTCGACGCCCTCGGCGAACGCCCGTTGCCCGCACCCCTGCTGCCGCAGGGCTACCTGTTGCAATAGCCACTCCTCGGAGCCTGCCATGCCTCATCCCCATTACCGCCCGCGGCGCATGCGCCATGACGAATTCTCGCGCCGCCTGATGCGCGAGAACACGCTGACCACCAACGACCTGATCTATCCGGTGTTCGTGCACGAACCGGCCGGTCGCGTGGCGGTGCCGTCGATGCCGGGCGTGGAGCGGCTGTCGATCGAAGAGCTGCTGAAGGTGGCCGAGGAAGCGCTGGAACTGGGCATCCCGGTGATCGACCTGTTCCCGGTGCTGGATGCCTCGCAGAAGTCGCTGGACGCCTCGGCGGCGTGGGCCGAGGACGGCCTGGCGCAGCGTGCGATCCGCGCGCTGAAGTCGCGCTTCCCGGAGCTGGGGGTGATGACCGACGTGGCCCTGGATCCGTACACCACGCACGGCCAGGACGGCATCATCGATGACAAGGGCTACGTGCTCAACGACATCACCGTCGAAGCGCTGGTCAAGCAGTCGCTGTCGCATGCCGAGGCAGGCGCGGACATCATTTCGCCGTCGGACATGATGGATGGCCGCATCGGTGCGATCCGTCGTGCGCTGGACGCCGACCACCACCTCAACGTGCGCATCATGGCCTACTCGGCCAAGTACGCGTCGGCGTTCTACGGTCCGTTCCGCGATGCGGTGGGCAGCGCGGCCAGCCTCGGCAAGGCCGACAAGAAGACCTACCAGATGGACCCGGCCAACGGTGACGAGGCGATGCGCGAGATCGCGCTGGACCTGGAGGAGGGCGCGGACATGGTGATGGTCAAGCCGGGCATGCCGTACCTGGACCTGGTGCGGCGGGTGAAGGAAACCTTCGGGGTTCCGACCTTCGCTTACCAGGTCAGTGGCGAGTACGCGATGATGAAGGCGGCGTTCGCCAACGGCTGGCTGGACGAGCGCGCCTGCGTGCTGGAATCGCTGCTGGGCTTCAAGCGTGCCGGCGCCGATGGCGTGCTGACCTATTTCGCGCCGCAGGTGGCGCGTTGGCTGCGCGAGCGCTGACAATAGCGCCCACGACGGACGGAGGAACACGCGATGGGACCTGAAATGGGTTGGATGCAATGGCTGATCTGGGGCACCGGTACGCTGGTGTTCGGGGCCATCATCGTCGGCGTGTTCGTTGCTGCCTGGCGCGCCGCGCGGCGCCCGCCGGAGCAGCTCTCCGCTGCGGCCCGGGTTGCCCGCGAGCAGGCCGTGCCGGAAAGCGTGCAGGCCGAACTGGCCGCACTGAACCGGCGCAAGGACAACGGCCAGCTCAGCGAAGCGGAGTACGAACAGCAGCGCGCGAAGGTGCTGTCGCGCTGAGCGCCGTGGCCCGGGACCCGGGCCATCCACGCATGGCGTGGATCTACTGGTAGCCGCCAACCTTGGTTGGCGGTTTTGCTTCTGTGCCGACCAAGGTCGGCACCTACCGGAGCGGGGGGCGGTCGGTATCCACCGAACCGTCATCCACGCATGGCGTGGATCTACTGCATGCACCCGGGCACTGCCGCCACCTTCGGCACGGCCAGCCGGTATACATCCACGCCACCGGCGCGGGGCGACTTCGCCGCACTGCTGGCCACCATCATTTCGCCCGGCTTGGCGTTGTCGACCATCGGCGCGCCGGTCCAGCCGCTGGCCTGGTTGAACGACAGTCCGATCGGCTGCAGCGCAGCGCCCGTCCATGCACAACCGCTGGTCCAGACCTGCGCGGTGTCACCGCTGCCCCGGCTGAAGGCCACCGCGCCAGCGCTGCCCAGCCAGTCGCCATCGGTTTCATCGGCGGGGCTGTTCAATGCCTGCAATGCCGTCGCCGGGCCTCGCACGCCCTGCGCGTCCAACGAGGCCACGAACAGGTCCCAGCCGGCACCACGGCCCTGCTGGCGGGCAAACAGCAGCTGTCGCCCGTCCGCGCTCAATGCCGGCCCGCGCTCTTCATGGCGGCCACCATCGCCTGCCAGCGCTTGCGGCGCCCCGACGCTGCCATCGGCGGCGATCGCCGCCCGGTACAGCCCCGACCGGCCCTCGCGGCCTGCGGCGAACAGCAGCCAACGGCCATCGCGGCTGAAATACGGATCGCGCACCTCGCCGGACACCGCCAGCGGCAACGCCTGCGCCTGCTGCCAGCGGCCGTCGACCACGCGCGCCTGCCACAGCCCCCAGCCGGCCTCGCCACGGCGGGCGAAGACGATGCGCTGGCCATCGGCGCTGATCGTGGCCCGGCCTTCATCGGCACGGGTGGAGACCACGCCCATGCCTTCGATGCCGTACTCGTTCAACGCCATCGCCACCGGGGCAGAGAGTAGACTGGCGGCGAGCACCAGCAGGGTCGGGGCGATACGCATCATCCAGGTCCATGCACGAAAGAGCACCAGTCTAGCCAGCTTGAGGATTCCATGACCGATCGTTACGCCGTCTTCGGACACCCCGTCGCCCACTCGAAGTCGCCGCAGATCCATGCGGCGTTCGGTCGCCAGGAAGGCATCTCCCTCGACTACCGCAGCATCGATCTCGCCCCGGACGCATTCCTGGCCGGGCTGGAGGCGTTCGCCTCCGAAGGCGGTGTCGGTGCCAACGTCACTTCACCGCACAAGGAAGCGGCGTTCTCGGTGTGCACTACGCTGACCGCACGCGCGCGTCGCGCCGGCTCGGTCAATACCCTGCTGCGCAAGGGCGACCGCTGGCACGGTGACACCACCGATGGCATCGGCCTGGTGCGTGACCTCACCGACCGCCACAGCCTGGACCTGCGCGGCCGCCGCGTGCTGCTGCTGGGCGCCGGTGGTTCGGCGCGCAGCGTCGCTCCGGCGCTGCTGGATGCCGGCATCACCGAACTGGTGGTGGTCAACCGCACGCCGGAACGTGCCGATGAACTTATCGATGCCATGGGCGAGCCGGGCCGCGCGCTCAGCCGCTACTGGGACGATCTGCGCGACCTCGGTGATTTCGAACTGATCCTCAACGCCACCTCGGCCGGCCGCGATCGCGACGCCGAGTTCAAGCTGCCGCTGTCGCTGGTCAATTCGATGACCACGGCCGTCGACCTGAACTACGGCGAGGCCGCCATCGCCTTCCTGGCCTGGGCGCGCGCCGCGCAGTGCCGCAACACGGTCGATGGCCTGGGCATGCTGGTCGAGCAGGCGGCGGAGAGCTTCCTGCAGTGGCATGCCGTACGCCCGCAGACCGACGAGGTCTACCAGCAGCTGCGCGCCGGTGCCGGCGCCTTCGCCGGGCAGGACTGATCGATGGATACCCAGGCTCTGATGGTCTCCCTGCTGACCATGGTCGGCGTGCGCCTGCCGGTGCTGATTGCCCTGTGCGTCGGCCTGGTCTGGGTGATGGGCGCGCCGCGCGATCCGGCACGTACCGGCGCGCTGACCGGCCTGCTGCTGTTGCTGGCGTCCAGCATGGGCAGCCTGCTGGCCAACCTGGTGCCGATGTGGATGGTCAGCAACGGTGACTTCGGCGCGATCTCGCAGCTGAGCACCGTGCTGGGCGTGGTGCACTTCGGCCTGGCGATGCTGGATGCCGTCGGCACGGTCCTGCTGGTCTGGGCACTGGTACGGTTGCTGCGGCAGCGCACCGCTACACCCTGACTCCGATGGCGGCCTTGGCCGCGTCGGTAGTGTTGCGGGGCGCGCATCCAGCCATCGCGCGACGCGGCTGACCCTGTTCAGCGCCCGCGCCTCGGAGCCCGTGGCCGGCCATGCGACAATGGCCGGCCTGACCCCGCTACGGTAGTTCTGGCGTGACCGAAACCGTCGCCGCTCCACGCAAGCTCGATGACACCTTGAAGGACGCGATCCGCAAGGCGTACACGACGCTGCAGGCCAACACCCCCGGCTTCTCCACCCGCCGCTCGCAGAGCCAGATGATCGGCGTGGTGTCGCGTGCGCTGTCCACCAGCGGTGGCGTGGGCGTGGTCGAGGCGCCGACCGGCGTTGGCAAGAGCCTGGGCTACCTGACCGCCGGGGTGCCGATTGCCCTGGCCAGCAAGAAGAAGCTGGTGATCAGCACCGGTACCGTGGCGCTGCAGTCGCAGCTGGTCGAGCGCGATATTCCGAACTTCCTCAAGGCCACCGGCCTGGAGGCGACCGTTGCCCTGGCCAAGGGCCGCACCCGCTATCTGTGCACGCGCAACGCCGCCGAGGCGCACGGCGAGGGCGCGCAGAACGGCATGTTCGAGGACGAGCAGCCGCTGTTCGACCGCCCGCTGGCGCCGATCGAGATGGACATCGCCAAGCGCCTCACCGTGGCCTTCACCAGCGGCAGCTGGGACGGCGACATCGACAACGCACCGGAAACCATCAGCCCCGGCCTGCGCAGCCGCATCACCACGCCGGCCTCAGGCTGCGCGGGGCGACGCTGCGCGTACTCGGCGCAGTGCGCGGTGCTGCGCTCGCGCAACACCGTGCGCGATGCGCAGATCGTGGTCACCAACCACGCGCTGTTGCTGTCGGCGCTGTCCATTGGTGACAGCGACAACGGCCAGCCGATGATCGCCGCGCCGTCGGACATGCTGCTGGTACTCGACGAAGGCCACCACGTGGGCAACGTGGCCATCGACCAGGGTGCGGCCAGCCTGGCATTGGATGAAATGGCCAAGCGCACCGGCCGCCTGCAGATCCTGATCGCCGGTGCCTACCGCGCGGTCGACAAGGATCGCCTCGGCAACCTGCTGCCGAACGAAGCCATCGACGCGGCCAGCAACGTGGCCAAGGGCCTGCGTGCGTTCCGCGACCACGTCGAGGCGGTATGGATGCCGGCGCCGGCCGACGAGGAGCCGATGTGGCGCGCGGCCAACGGACGCCTGCCCGAGGCCTGGCGCGAGCCGATCGAGGCGCTGGCCGACGATACCCGCAGCCTCTACAACTGGGCGCACGCCGCCACCGCGCAGGTCGCCAAGGGCAAGCCGGACGATCCGGCGCGCGAGCGCCTGCAGCGCAACCTCGGCATGGCGCTGGAGATGATCGAGCAGCAGTACAACCTGTGGCAGGTCTGGCGCCGCGAAGACAAGGAAGGCGCGCCCCCGATGGCGCGCTGGGTGACCGCCACCCGCGATGGCGACCTGGTGCTGCATGGCTCGCCGGTGTCGGCCGCGCACGTGCTGCGCAAGCTGTTGTGGGATGAAGTGGATTCGGTGGTGATGACCTCGGCGACGCTGACCGGTGGCGGCGACTTCCAGGCGCTGGCGATCGACAACGGCATCCCCGAAACCGCCGAGATGGTCTCGCTGTCCTCGCCGTTCGACCTGCCCAACCAGGCCGAGCTGATCGTGCCGCCGTTCCCGGTCACGCCCGATGACCGCGAAGGCCATCCGCGCGAAGTGGCGCGCTACATCGGCAAGGAACTGGACTGGACGAAGGGCTCGATGGTGCTGTTCACCTCGCGCTGGAAGATGGAGAAGGTGGCGGGCCTGATGCCGGCCGCCAAGCGCAAGCAGGTGCTGGTGCAGGGCGAGATGTCGAAGACACGCATGATCGATGAACACCTGCGCCGTGTCGCCGCCGGAGAGGGATCGGTGCTGTTCGGGCTGAACTCGTTCGGCGAAGGCCTGGATCTTCCCGGTGAGGCCTGCACCACGGTGGTGATCACCCAGGTGCCGTTCGCGGTGCCGACCGATCCGCAGACCGCCACCCTGAGCGAATGGGTGGAAGCGCGTGGGCTCAATGCGTTCAACCTGATCGCGATCCCGCATGCGCTGCGCACGCTGACCCAGTTCGCCGGCCGCCTGATCCGCACCTCCACCGACACCGGGCGGGTGATCATCCTCGACTCTCGCCTGCTGACCCGCCGTTACGGCAAGCGCATCATCGACGCGCTGCCGCCGTTCAAGCGCACCATCGGCTGAGCCCGCACTGGTAGCGCCGGGCCATGCCCGGCGGAGAGCCTCAACCGCCTTCCGGCTTCCGGCAGGCCGGGTTGCCCATCGCGTTGTGGTAATCGCGGTCGAAGCAGCGCAGGAAGGCATCGAGCACATCGAGATTCGGCGGCCAAGGGGCATCCACCTGCTGCCCGCCCTTGGTAGTGAAGTGGAAACGACCGTTCTTGATGTTCTCCGCCATCGTGGGTGGCGTCGGTATCGCGACCAGCGCGGCACGTGCCTTTTCCAGTCCGCTGCGATCACGCCGCAGGAACGCGATCGTGCCGTCCACGTAGGCGTTCCAGTAGCCGGGGTCGGTGTCCTTCGGCTTGTGGGTGCGCTGCATCAGCGCAATCGCCTGCGCGGTTTGCCCAAGCTCCGCGCGCAGCTGCCCTTCGTGCCAGACGAGGGTGGTGTTGCCCGTCGCCTTGGGCAATGCCGCATACGCGGCCAGCAGGTCCGCGGCTTCCTGGGTGCAGCCGCGATCGGCCAGCGGGCGCCAGCCCCCGTCCATGTCCTGGTCGAACATGCCCGGTTCCATCGCCAGCATCGCCGCGCGGTCGTAGCCGCAGTCAGGGGCCTGCGGCGGTTCGGCGCTCGCGCCCATGGCCACGGCCAGGGCGAGGAAGAGTGACGTCATCACAACCTCCGTGTCGGTGATATCGGGATACCTTCGCGGACTACGAGGGAGGCTGCCGGCCAGCGGCCGGCACTACCGTCTTCAGTCGCCCAGCAGGGCGGTGTTGCGCACGGCGCCCTTGTCGGCGCTGGTGGCCAGCAGGGCATAGGCCTTCAGCGCGCTGGTGACCTTGCGTGGGCGCGGTGCGCGCGGCTTCCAGCCCCGTGCATCGGCGTCGGCGCGGCGCTGGACCAGCGTCACCTCCTCCACCAGCAGGTCGATGCGGCGGGCCGGGATGTCGATGCGGATGCGGTCGCCATCCTCCACCAGTCCGATCACACCGCCGCTGGCCGCTTCCGGCGAAACGTGGCCGATCGACAGGCCCGAGGTGCCACCGGAGAATCGGCCGTCGGTCAGCAATGCGCACTGCTTGCCCAGGCCTTTCGATTTCAGGTAGCTGGTCGGGTACAGCATCTCCTGCATGCCCGGGCCGCCCTTCGGGCCTTCGTAGCGGATCACCACCACGTCGCCGGGCTTCACTTCATCGGCAAGAATGCCGGCCACGGCGGCGTCCTGGCTTTCGAACACGCGCGCATTGCCTTCGAACACGTGGATCGATTCGTCCACCCCTGCCGTCTTCACCACGCAGCCGTCGACGGCGAGGTTGCCGCGCAGCACGGCCAGCCCGCCTTCCTGCGAATAGGCATGTTCCAGCGCACGGATGCAGCCTTCGGCGCGATCCTGGTCCAGCGACGGCCAGCGCGTGGCCTGGCTGAAGGCCTCCTGGGTGGGAATGCCGGCGGGACCGGCCTTGAAGAAGGTGTGCAGGGTGTCGTTGTCGCTGCGCATCACGTCCCAGCGATCCAGTGCTTCACCGAGCGTGGCGCTGTGCACGGTCGGCACCGAGGTATCCAGCAGGCCGGCGCGATCCAGTTCACCGAGGATGCCGAACACACCACCGGCGCGGTGCACGTCCTCGATGTGGTACTTCGGCGTGTTCGGTGCCACCTTGCACAGCTGCGGCACGCGCCGCGACAGTGCATCGATGTGGGTCAGGTCGAAGTCGACCCCGCCTTCCTGCGCAGCGGCCAGCAGGTGCAGGATGGTATTGGTCGAGCCGCCCATGGCGATGTCCAGGGTCATGGCGTTGGCGAACGCGGCCTGGGTGGCGATGCCGCGCGGTAGCGCACGCGGGTCTTCGCCGCCATACCAGCGGTGGCAGAGTTCGACGATCAGGCGGCCGGCGCGACGGAACAGCGCTTCGCGGTCGGCATGCGTGGCCAGGGTGGTGCCGTTGCCCGGCAGCGACAGGCCCAGTGCTTCGGTCAGGCAGTTCATCGAGTTGGCGGTGAACATGCCCGAGCACGAGCCACAGGTGGGACAGGCGCTGCGCTCGTAGTCGGCGACCTTCTCGTCCGAAGCGCTGTCATCGGCAGCGACGACCATCGCGTCGACCAGGTCCAGCTTGTGCTCGGACAGCTTGGTCTTGCCGGCTTCCATCGGTCCGCCGGAGACGAACACCACCGGGATGTCCAGGCGCAGCGCCGCCATCAGCATGCCGGGGGTGATCTTGTCGCAGTTGCTGATGCACACCAGCGCATCGGCGCAGTGGGCATTGACCATGTATTCGACGGCGTCGGCGATGATCTCGCGGCTGGGCAGCGAGTACAGCATGCCGTCGTGGCCCATGGCGATGCCGTCGTCCACGGCGATGGTGTTGAATTCCTTGGCGACGCCGCCAACCTGTTCGATCTCGCGCGCGACCAGCTGGCCAAGGTCCTTCAGGTGCACGTGGCCGGGCACGAACTGGGTGAAGGAGTTGGCGATGGCGATGATCGGCTTGTGGAAGTCGCCATCCTTCATGCCGGTGGCACGCCACAGGGCGCGGGCACCGGCCATGTTGCGGCCGGCGGTGGAGGTGCGGGAGCGGTATTCGGGCATGGCTGGCGGAACGGGCGGGCCGTACGACGTGGGGGTCGGTTGATCATGGCCAATTTTTTCGGTTGCTGCTGCAACCACCGGAGGCGGTCCGGCAGGGCTGCGCCCTGCACCTGCCGAATCAACGTCAACGTCAAAATCAAAAGCGGGCTATCCGCGGGATGGCGGGGTGGGGCCGGCGGCAGGGGACGCCACCGGACCCACCCCGCCTCTGACAGGTGGCCGTGGGCGAGTAGATCCACGCCATGCGTGGATGGATCGAGGGAGAGGACGACGAAAATGAAATTCCGTTCATCTTTCCTACTTTGCCGATTCCGGTTGTTGGCCCGGATTTGGCATGATGGGGCATTGTTCCGACTTGAAGGCATGAGGCCATGAAACGTTCCCGCACCACTGCGCTGCTGCTGATGAGCGCTGCGCCGCTGCTGTTCACTGCCTGCCAGAAGGAAGAGCAGGTGCAGGTGCAGGAAGGCCTGTATACCTCGGTGGAGGCCTGCACCACGGCTACCGCTGATCCTTCGGCGTGCCGCAATGCGTTTGCCGAGGCGCAGAAGAAGTCTGCCGACGCAGCGCCGAAGTACGCGACCAAGGAAGCCTGCGAACAGGATTACAAGCCTGAGCAGTGCGTGCAGCAGCACACCTCGGCCGGCACCTCGTTCATCGGTCCGATGATGATGGGCTTCTTCATGTCGCAGATGCTGAGCAACCGCGGTGGCCTGGCCCCGCAGGCGCCGGCTTCGGCGCCGGCCTACCAGGACAAGAGCGCCGGTTGGGCGCGTCCTGCCCCGGGCGGCAGCGGCGGCCTGAACACCGCCAGCGGCATCGGCGCGGGCAAGGCCGGGCTGGCCCCGGTCAGCAGCGAACCGAACCGTGCGGTGACCGCCAGCCGCAGCGGCTTCGGCAGCACCAGTGCGCGCCGCAGCGGCAGCAGCGTCGGCGGCTGATCGACCCATGCAACGTATCCGTATTGCCGAGCGCGCCCAGTGGCGGGCGCGCGCGGAGGAAGCCGGTTTCCGCTTCCACACCATCGACGGCCAGCCGTACTGGGATGAAAGCGCGTATTACGCGTTCACCCTGCGCCAGATCGAGCAGGACATCGAAGACCCCAGCGCCGAACTGCACCAGATGGCGATGGACCTGGTCGGCGATGTCATCGCCAGCGAGCGCCTGATGGACCAGCTGGCGATCCCCGCGCATTACCGCGACTGGATCGCCGACAGCTGGCGCCAGCGCCAGCCGCACCTGTACGGGCGCCTGGACCTGGCCTACGACGGCACCGGCCCGGTCAAGCTGTACGAACTGAACTACGACACGCCGACCTCGCTGTTCGAAGCCAGCTTCTTCCAGTGGCAGTGGCTGGAGGACCAGCGCAACGCCGGCCGCCTGCCGCAGCACGCCGACCAGTTCAACGCGATCCATGAAGCCCTGGTCGAACGCTTCGGCGAACTGGCCACGCAGCTGCCGCCGCCGCTGTATTTCAGTGCGGTGGGCAGCTCGGACGAAGACCGCGGTACGGTCGAGTATCTGCGCGACTGCGCTTCGCAGACGGGTCTGCACGGGCAGGCGATCGCCATCGAGGACATCGGCCTGTCCGAAGACGGGCGCTTCACCGCGCTGGACGATACGGTCATCGGCACGCTGTTCAAGCTGTACCCGCTGGAAGACCTGATGGCCGAGGAATTCGGTCGCGCGCTGCCGGGCTCGGGCGTGCAGCTGCTGGAGCCGGCGTGGAAGGCGGTGCTGAGCAACAAGGGCATCCTGCCGCTGCTGTGGCAGCGCAATGTCGGCCACCCGAACCTGCTGGAAGCACACTTCGATGACGGCAGCGCGCTGGCCTCGGGCTGGGTGCGCAAGCCGCTGTTCTCGCGCGAAGGTGCCAACATCGAGATGCACCTGGCCGACGGCAGCACGCAGCGCAGCGACGGTCCGTACGACGGTCCGGCGATCCTCCAGCGTGCGCATCCGCTCACCCGCTTCGAAGGCGGTTACCCGCTGATCGGCAGCTGGGTGATCGGCGACCACGCCTGCGGCATCGGCATCCGCGAGGACGACAGCGCGATCACCCGCGACAGTGCGCGCTTCGTGCCGCACGCGATCATCGACGAAGCGCCGACGCGGATCTACGTCTGATGGCGGTGCAACCCCCGCCCGGTCGGCGCGGGCGTCCTGCTCCCGTGCCGGGCCGTCATTTCGACGATGGTCGCGGCCTGAATGCGTTCGCCGACCGCATCGCGGTGCGCTGCCACCGCTGCGATACGCCGGGTTGGGTGCTGGCGAGCTGGCAGCCCTACCGTTGGACGGTGCGTTTCCGCTGCACCGGCTGCAGCGTTGCGCTGGACAGTAGCGACTGGGTGGGCGCGGTGTGCATGCAGGGACGCCGGCCGTGCGGGTACTGCGGGCACCAATGGCTGTACGTGCATCGCCGGATCGCGTCGGGCGTTCGTTCGCCGGCCACCTTTCCCGCGCGATGTGGGCAATGTGGGCGCAGCAGCGATGTCGACGTGTCGGCCACCCCGCTGCGCGATGCCGAGCCGGCCGATCCACATTTCGGCCTTCCGCTGCATCTGGTGGAGCCGACCCGCGCAGGTCTGCTTTGGGCCTACAACGCCGAGCATCTGCAGGCGCTTCATGAGTACGCTGTCGCGACACTGCGTGAAACCAAAGGGCATCATCGCTCGATGTTCTCGCGGCTGCCGCAGTGGATGAAATTGGCACGGCATCGCGTGCTGCTGCAGCGCGCGGTGGAGCGGTTGCAGAAGCGCTTGCTGCAGGGGTAGTGCCGGCCGCTGGCCGGCAACCGCTGTGGGTAGAGGCCGGCCTTGGTCGGCGCCGTTGATGGTGTGCCAACCAAGGTTGGCATCTACCAAGGCGACGTGTCGGTAGCGCCGGGCCACGCCCGGCGAGCGCAGCGGTCCGACAGGTCAGAGCAGCCCTTCGCGCTTCACCGCCAGATAGCGCTCCACCAGCGCGGCGGGCAGGGCATCGGCCGTGACGTCCAGCACCATCACCCGTTCGGCACGCAGCGCGTCATGCGCCTGCGCGCGCTGTTGCAGGTACAGCGCGGTGGCACCGGCCTGCGCGGCATCTTCCACCGTGTGCACCTCACCTTCCAGCGCAGCATCCAGCTCGCGCTCGCGCAGGCTGGCTACGCACACCAGATGACGGCGCTGCAGCAGGCGCACCGCCGCAAGCAGGTCTTCAATGTCCTCGTCGCGCACGTTGCTGACCAGCATCACCAGCGCGCGCCGGGGCTGGCGCAGTGAGACTTCGGTGGCGGCAGCCAGGTAATCGGTGGCCACGGCCTGCGGCTGCAGGTCGTAGCTGGCGCGCAACAGATGCTGCACCGTGTCCATGCCGCGCTGCGGCGCCACCCAGCGACGCTCGCCGCCTACCGCGAACAGGCCGGCAGCATCGCCCTGGCGCAATGCCAGGTAGGCCACCACCAGCGAGGCGTTCAAGGCATGGTCGAAATGCGAGAGCCCACCTTCGCTGGCCAGCATGCGCCGGCCGCTGTCGAGCATCAGCAGCAGCTGCTGGTTCTTCTCGTCCTGGTACTCGCGCGAGATCAGCTTGCGGGCGCGGGCGGTGGCCTTCCAGTCGAGCTGGCGCAGGCTGTCGCCGATGCGGTACTCGCGCATCTGGTGGAAGTCGGTGCCTTCGCCACGGCGGCGCTTCACATGTGCACCGACCAGTCGCGAGGCCTGGTCGGCACTGAACAGCGCAAATCGGGTGAGTGGCACGAAGTTGGGATAGACCCGCACCTCCAGCGCCGGTGGCAGCGTGCGTTGCTGCCACCACAACCGCCATGGCGAGCGGATGCGCAGCTGCACGCCTTCGAAGGCAAAGCGGCCGCGCTGCTGCGGCTGCACGTGGTAATGCAGCGAACTGGCATGGCCCGCCCGCAACTGCACGCGTTGCGGCAGTGATTCCAGTGGCCAACCGCCTGGCACCAGATCGAATACCTGTACCTGCATGGCCTGCCCGGACTGCAGGCGCAGGCCGATCTCGCGGCGCACGCCCAGTGCCAGGGCCTCGGGCACGTCGCGCTCGACGCTGGGCGATGGTCGTCGCCGCTGCCGCCACAGATCAACCAGTGCCAGCACCGCAACCAGTGCGCCGGCCAGCGCCCAGCTCCAGCGTGGCAGCAGCCCGGCCAGCATCACGCCGCCCAGCGCAGCCCAGGCCAACAACAACGCCAGCAGCAGCGGCGCAGGCCTCATCGGCGCGGCGCTTCCACCTTGGCCAGCAGCGCACCCAGCACGTCGTCGGCACCCTGGCCTTCGATCTGCAGCTCCGGTGCCAATGCAATGCGGTGGCGCAGGGCGGGTCGGGCGATGTCGCGCACATCGTCGGGGGTGACGAAGTCACGACCGGCCAGCACCGCCTGCGCGCGCGAGGCACGCACCAGGGCGATGCTGCCGCGCGGGCCGGCGCCGACGGCGATGCCCGGCCACTGCCGGGTGGCGGCCACGATGCGCACCGCGTAGTCGATCACTTCGTCATCCACGGTGATTGCCGCGGTGGCCTGCTGCAACGCCAGCAGTTCGCCGGCACCGAGCACGCGCGGAACCTGGCTCAGGTCGAAATCACTAGCGGCACGGCCGCTGGTGATCGCCGCGACCATGCGCTTCTCGTCCTCCAGCTGCGGATAGTCGATCAGCACCTTCAGCAGGAAACGGTCCAGCTGCGCTTCCGGCAGCGGATAGGTGCCTTCCTGTTCCAGCGGGTTCTGCGTGGCCAGCGCCATGAACGGCGGTGCCAGGGTGAAGGCCTTGCCTTCGATGGTGACCTGGCCTTCCTGCATCACTTCCAGCAGCGCGGACTGGGTCTTGGCCGGGGCCCGGTTGATCTCGTCGGCCAGCAGCAGGTTGGTGAACACCGGGCCGCGACGGATCTTGAAGCTCTCGCTCTTCGGGTCGTACACCGCATGGCCGCTGACGTCGCTGGGCATCAGGTCGGGGGTGAACTGCACGCGGCCATAGTCCAGTTCCAGTGCCTGCGCCAGCGCGCGCACCAGCAGGGTCTTGCCGAGGCCGGGCACGCCTTCGATCAGCACGTGGCCACCGGCCAGCAGGGCGACCAGGATCTGGTCGAGCACATCGGCCTGGCCGATGAAGGCGTGGCCGACGGCCTGGCGGATGGCGTCGACGCGTTCGATCAGGCGGGCGGTGGCGGCCGCCGGAAGTTCAGGGGCATCGGTCATAGCAGGGATCTCATCTGGAGCAGCAAGCGGATGCGCTCGCGCAGGGCGGAGGAATCATGCGGCGAAGGCGGAGTGAGGGCACTGGCGACTCGACTGACGGGCCATTGCAACACTGCGGCGATGGCCTGGTCGCGCGCAGCACCGTCGAGTGCCGCAGCGACGGGCGCGCGCAGGCGCAAGCGGTGCAGGAACAGCGCCTGCACGGCCAGGTACAGGCGCGTGCCATGGCCGAAGCGCAGCAGCAGTTCGCCACTGGCGCGGACGTGTTCCAGCAACGAACGGCGTTCGACCACCGGCGCGGGCAGGGCACTGCCGAAGCGTTGCGCGCGTGACCACAGCCAGCCGAGGATCGCCAGCAGCAGCGGCACCCACAGCGGCCAGCCCTGGTAGAAGATGCGCGCGCCCAGCGAGGGCGGGCGGCTGCCGTATACCAGCCACATCGTGCCGCGCCCATAGTTGGGATCGAGCAGGTAGCGCGTCAGGTCGCGGTGCGAGAGGTCATGCAGGCCATCGCGGGCAACGGCATCGGCGTCGACAGTGCGGCGGCGTGTTGATGCGGACGGGCCTTCACCGCGCATGACGTCCATGTCCGCCAGCACGTCGATGCGGCCCTTGCCGTGCGGCAGGCGCGCGAACACCAGTCCTTCCTGGCCACCCCAGCGGCGCTCGGCCGTGGCGTTGGCCTGGAAGCCCAGGCTGAAGCGCCGACCGCCGCAGAACTCGACGTGGCTGGGATCATCCACCACGTGGAAGGGTTGGCAGTCGCTGCCATGGAACAGGCTGTCCACGCCGATCCTGTCCAGCAGGGGGCCCTGCGTGCTGCTGGCATCGTCCTCGGCCGGTGGCTGCGTGCGCAGCAGCAGATGGCCACCCGTGCCGACCCAGTCCAGCAGGGCCTGCGCAGTGCGCGGCGGCATGTCGGCGGTATCCTGCAGCAGCACCACCGTATCGGTGGCGGCCAGTGGCATCTGTGCCAGGTCCAGCCGCTGCCGGGACTGCACCTCGATGCCGTCGGCGCGCAGCGCCTGGCCCAGCACATACAGCGGGTTGTAGCTGGCTTCGCCCTGGGGCGGCAGCACGACGGTCTCGGTCACCTTTTCATGCGTGCGCAGGAACAGGATGGTCAGCGGCACCCCGAGCAGGACGAGCGCGCCGAGCAGCAACGACCAGAACAGGCGCGGGCTCATGCCTGCCACCCGTACTGCTGGCGCAGCGTGCTGGCCAACGCGTCGAAATCGCTGCGGGTGGGCAGGCGCCCGCCGTATGCGGCGTACTGCCACATGCGCACGATGCGCGCGAACAGTTCACGGTCGGTGCTGTCGGACATGCGCCGCGAGGCACGCAGGCACTGTGCTTCGGTGGCACCGGGCGGCAACGCGATGCCGGTGCGCTCCACCAGCGTGCGCACGCTGGCGCGATACAGCAGCGCCAGCGCCTGCCGTGGCCGTCCCTGGTCCCACAGCAACCCGGCCTGGGTCGCCACATCCGGCGGCAGCACCACCGGCATTTCCACCTGCTCTTCGGTGATCTGCGGTGCCTGCTTTTCCTTGCGGCGGCCGGAACCGCGCAACCACGGCAGCCACAGCCGCGCGGTCAACAGCAGCACCAGCAGCAGGACCCCCAGCAGCCCCCACAGGCCCCATTCGGCGAGCCGGGCCAGCCACAACTGGCCGCTCTTGCGCGACGTACGGTCCGCGTTGCTGCTGCTGTCCTTCTGCAGCTCTTTCTTGTCTTTCTGCTTCTCGGCGGCGTCTTCGATCGGCTTCCATCGGCTGACCTGCCGCGTCGGCCGCTGCAACGGATCTTCGTAGGCGCGGTTCACGGCCTGGCGGAAGCCAGCGGTATCCACCGGCGTGTCGCCGAAGATCACCGCCGGTGTATTGGCCGGATCGTTTTCCGCAGTGGCCGCTTCTTCGGCTTCTTCAGCGTCTTCCGCTTCTGCGTCTTCAGCGGCGTTGGCCGTGGCGGTCTGCGCGGCGTCCGGCGTGTCGGCGTCCTGTGCGTGCACGGGCGCCAACGGCAGCGCCAGGCACAACAGCAGCAGCAACGAAGAGGCGACCGGCAGCAGGCGTTCGCGCAGGCGGCGCAGTGCGATTTCCACGTCCCAGGCTTCCATCTGCGTGCGTCGGTTCAAGTACAGGCCGAAGCCGGCACCCACGTAGAACGGCCCGATCAGCGCCGCCGCCAGCCAGCACAACAGGTTGAGGCCAAGCTTGGCCCACGCAGGCGCCTCCACGCTGACCATCGCCCACGCTGCGCGCCAGGATTCGGGCAGCAGTTCCAGCGGGATGAAGATGAAGATAGTGGCGATCGCGCCCACCACCAGCACCAGCTCGAATGCCAGGCAGATCACCGCCAGCACCAGCGCAGGGCCCGCAGCGCCGGCGGCGACTGCACGCCTGCGTGGGCCACGCTGGGCGGGCGCATTGCCCTCCAGCAGATTGACCGGCAGGCACAGGCTGCGCAGGCCGCTGAAACGGCGCCAGCCCAGATAGCCCCAGAAGCCGCTGCCGCCCCACTGCCGCTGTGCGCGCAGCGCATCGCGCGGGCCGACCCGTTCGCCGAAGATGCCGCGCGAGAGCACGTACAGCGGTGCGCGTTCGAACAACGGTTTGCACCACCACATCGCCAGCCACGCCCAGCCGAAGGCATCCAGCCACCAGGCCAGTGCATTGAACAGCACGAACAACGGTGCACTGGCCAGCAGCCAGCTGCCCCACACACCGCGGGCGTGGCGGCGGGCCAGCGCGCTGCCCAGCTCCATCGCTTCCCAGCTGCTGCGCGCGCGCAGCACCACGTCCAGATGGTCAATCCGCATGGCCACCTCCGCGTCCACCGCGCCACAGCCACAGCAGCACGCCGGCCCACAGCACCCCGGCCACGCTGAACTTCACTGCAGCCGGAATGTCGGCGATGGAGGACCAGAACGCTTCCACGAACGCGGCCAGCAGCAGCATGAAGGCCACGCCCAGGCACAGCCGCGCGCCGATGCGCCCGCCTTCGACCAGCGCATCCACTCGGCGCCGCCGCCCGGGAGCCAGCAGTTTCATGCCCAGCTGCAGGCCGGCGCCGCCGGCAATCACGATCGCGGTCAGCTCGAATGCACCGTGGCCGGCCACAAAGCGCCAGAACGGGCCGCCATGGCCGATGTGCTGCAGGTGGCCGGCGACCGCGCCGATGGTGATGCCATTGAAGAGCAGCACCAGCAGCGTGCCCAACCCCGCCAGCAGGCCGCTGGCGAAGGTGCGCAGGGCGATGCTGATGTTGTTCATGATGTAGTAGCCGAACATCATCCAGTCGGTGCCGCTGTCGCGGCCCAGGCGCTCGGCGGATGGATCGTACATGCGCTCCATCTCGGCGATCTGGCCGTTGTCCATCAGCAGGTGGATGCTGTCCGGGTACACCTGCACCAGCACGAAGCAGGCCAGCGCCGGCACTGCGAACATCGCCAGCGCCGCCCACATGCTGCGCGCCTGGCTGCGCACCAGCAGCGGGAAATCAGCAACCAGGAATTCCAGCGCGCGCCGCCAGCGGGTCGGCGGCGTGCGGTACAGCACGCCATGCCCGTGCTGCATCAACTGCTGCAGGCGTTGCACCAGCTGCGGGCTGTAGCCGCGTTCGCGGGCCAGCGCCAGCTGCTGGCACAGCCGTCGGTAACGCTGCGGGAAGCTGACATCGCCGGCTTCTTCCGCGCCCGGCCTGCGCCGACGCCGACGCGAGGCACCGGCGCGATGCTGCAGCCACTGCTCCAGGTCATGCCATTCCTGTTGATGGCGGGCGACGAACTGCTCTTGCTTCATCGTCTTCCCAGCAACCAGTTGGCCATTGCATACAGGCGCAGCACGCCGACCTGGCCGGACGCGCTGGTCAACGGCTCGGCGATGCCGGCCAGTTCCTGCTGGCGTGCGGGTGACAGGCGTGGCGCGCGCTCGGCGAAGGCCATCACCGCCGCCTGTTCCTCCGGCCGCAGCGGTTGCGGCGGCGCCAGCGCGCTGTCGATGGTGGCCGGCGGCGGCAGGTAATGCGGCGGTGCATGTACCACCATCGTGCCGGCAACCAGATCGCCCAGGCGGCGGCCATGCGGATCGAACAGGCTGCTGATCAGGCCCAGTGCGTAGCCGAAAGGCAGCATGTCCACGGTGCGCAGCAGGTTGCGGGTGATCGAGGCCATCCAGCCCACCGGTGCGCCATCCTGCGCGAGCACCCGCAGGCCCAGCACGCGCTTGCCGAGGGTACGGCCCCACAGCGCTTCGCAGACGATGGGGTAGGCCCACATCAGCAGGAACATCAGCGCCATGTACAGGCCGCGGCCGAACTCATCGAGCAGGGCCAGCGGAATGGACAGCGCGGTGAGCGCGCCGAAGCGGACGGCCAGGTCGATCAGCCAGGCCAGCGCACGCGGCATCGGGCCGGCCGCAGGCAACTGCAGCGGCACGCCTTCCGGCGTTACCACCTCGCGGTAGGTATCGAGCATCGGCGCGGCCATCAGCGCGATGGCCGCCGAAGTGGGCGCTGGAGTCCTCTCCGGCGTGCAGCCACGGGCATGGGGGTCTCGACGGTTCCTGGTCGGGCCCAGACTTTAGCAGAGCCCGGCCATCGGCGAGGCGGCCTCAGCCCAGGTATTCGTCCTTCAGCCGCACGTAGTGGTCGGCCGAATAGTGCAGCGACTCGATCTCCTTGTCGCTGAGCGTGCGCGCCGGACGGGCAGGGTTGCCCACCCACAGTTCGCCTTCGCCCACCACCTTGCCGGCTCCGAGCACCGCACCGGCACCGACGAAGCCATGGCGCTCGACCCGGGCACCGTCGAGGATGCACGCGCCCATGCCGATCAGGCTGTAATCGCCGATGCTGCAGGCGTGGATGATGCAGCCATGGCCGACGGTGACGCCTTCGCCGATCAGGGTCGGGTAGCCGGCCTTGTTGTACGGGCTGTGGTGGCTGACGTGGATGATCGTGCCGTCCTGCACATTGGTGCGTGCACCGATGCGCACGAAATTGACGTCGCCACGGATGACCGTGCCCGGCCAGATCGATACGTCATCGGCCAGTTCGACATCACCGATGATCGTGCAGGCCGGATCGACATACACGCGCTGGCCGAGTACCGGCATCTTGTCGCGGAAGGGGCGCAGCGGGGTCATCGGCATCTCCGGAAGAGCAGGGCAATCGCGATGATGATACCGCGTGCAGCACGCAGTCCTGCCGGTAGTGCCGGCCGCTGGCCGGCAACTGCAGAGGTTCTGCCGAAGGTGCATCGGGTTGCCGGCCAGCGGCCGGCACTACCGTTTTTTCATGCCACGCGTCCGCGCCGTGCGCGCTCCAGGTGCACCAGCAGCAGCGAGATCGCCGCCGGGGTCATGCCCGGAATGCGCTGGGCCTGGCCGATGGTCTGCGGACGCACGCGCTCGAGCTTCTGCAGCGCTTCGGCCGACAGTCCGCGCACGATGGCGTAGTCGAAATCGCCGGCAATCGGCGTTGCTTCATGGCGCTGCTGGCGCTCGATCTCCTCGCGCTGGCGATCCAGGTAACCGGCGTACTTCACCCCGATCTCCACCTGTTCGGCCACCTTGCCATCGGCCACGGCCGGGCCGAGCGAGGGCACCCGCATCAGTTGCGCGTAATCCAGTTCCGGGCGCTTGATCAGGTCCAGCACGTTGGTTTCGCGGCTGACCGCCACGCCCAGCGTTTCCTGCACTTCGCGGCCCAGCGCATTGGCCGGCGTGGCCCACAGCGCGCCCAGGCGCGTGCGCTCGGCGGCCACGGCAGCCTGCTTGGTTTCGAAGGCACGCCAGCGACGATCATCGACCAGGCCCATGTCGCGGCCGGCCGGGGTCAGGCGCTGGTCGGCGTTGTCTTCGCGCAGCTGCAGGCGGTACTCGGCGCGGCTGGTGAACATGCGGTACGGCTCGTTGGTGCCGTGGGTGATCAGGTCATCCACCAGCACGCCGAGGTAGGCTTCGTCGCGACGCGGGCACCAGCCCTCGAGGCCACGCACCTGGCGAGCGGCGTTGAGGCCGGCCAGCAGGCCCTGTGCGGCAGCCTCCTCATAACCGGTGGTGCCGTTGATCTGGCCGGCGAAGAACAGGCCGTTGACCAGCTTGGTTTCCAGCGAGGCCTTCAGCCCGCGTGGATCGAAGAAGTCGTACTCGATGGCATAGCCGGGGCGGGTGATGTGCGCGTTCTGGAAACCACGGATGCTGCGCACCATCTCCAGCTGCACGTCGAACGGCAGCGAGGTGGAAATGCCGTTGGGATAGATCTCGACGATGCCCAGGCCTTCGGGCTCGACGAAGATCTGGTGGCTGGCCTTCTCGGCAAAGCGCACCACCTTGTCCTCGATGGAGGGGCAGTAGCGCGGGCCGATGCCTTCGATCTGGCCGCTGTACAGCGGCGAACGGTGCAGGGCGTCGCGGATGATCTGGTGGGTCTGCTCGCTGGTGTGGGTGATCCAGCAGCTGACCTGTTGCGGATGCTCATCCACCGAGCCGAGGAAGGACATCACCGGGCGCGGCGTGTCGCCGGGCTGCTCGTCCATCACGCTGTAGTCCAGCGAACGGCCGTCGATGCGCGGTGGCGTGCCGGTCTTCAGGCGGTCCACCTGGAACGGCCGCTCGCGCAGGCGTGCAGCCAGCGTGGTGGCGGGCGGATCGCCCATGCGGCCGGCTGCGTACTGGGTCGGGCCGACGTGGATCTTGCCGGCCAGGAAGGTGCCGGCGGTCAGCACCACGGCCTCGGCATCGAAACGCAGGCCGGTCTGGGTGATGACCCCGCGCACGTGGTCGCCCTCGATGACCAGGTCATCCACCGCCGCCTGGAACACGGTCAGGTTGGCCTGGCCCTCGACGATGGCGCGGATCGCCATGCGGTACAGGTTGCGGTCGGCCTGGCAGCGGGTGGCGCGCACGGCCGGGCCCTTGGAGGCGTTGAGGGTGCGCCACTGGATGCCGGCGCGGTCGGCGGCATGCGCCATCGCACCGCCGAGGGCGTCGATTTCCTTGACCAGATGGCCCTTGCCGATACCACCGATGGCCGGGTTGCAGCTCATCGCTCCCACCGTTTCGATGTTGTGGGTCAGCAACAGGGTGCGCACGCCGGTACGGGCCGCAGCCAGCGCGGCCTCGGTGCCGGCGTGGCCACCGCCGATGACGATGACGTCGTAACGATGGAAGGAATCGATCATGGGGGCTGTTCAGCAAGGGGCAGGCGCAGCCGGAGACGGCGCCGGGGTGGCGATTTTAGCGCCAATCGGGGCAGGGACGTTGGCGCCGGCCGGCCGGCGTCGAAATCAACCCTAAAGTTGGCAGGATTTTTGCAGATAACCCAATAGCACCCACCGTGGCTGGCGCCGCAGGCGCTGGTGACCGGAATTGGAACAGGGGCCGGTACAGGCGCACGGTGGGGAAGCAGAGGGGCCGGCAGTCGGGGGACTGTCCGGCCCTGTTTTTTGGGGCGGCTGGGAACGCGGCATCCACGCATGGCGTGGATCTACTGCCGCGCGCCCTGGTGTCCCAAACAACAAACGGCCCCGCAGTGCGGGGCCGTTCGTCTTTAAAGGTGCCGACATCCGACAGGGCCGGAACAGGGGGGATCCAGATGTTCCTGTCGGATATCGACGTAGAGCTGTTTGGGACGGGCCCTTAACGCTTTTGTCACTTTGTGACGCTGGCCGTCACCACCTGCGTAGATTGAGGCTTGGACCGTGTGAAATGCAAGATGGAACAAGCGTCAACTGTGCGCTATCTCTCACGATCCATGGCACGCCAGGGGGAACTGTTCATCCTCTGCGCACGCGGAGCCGGAGCCGGACGCGCCTGCGGCGGCGGCGAGGGGCGCTCGACCCGCTGTGCAGGCTGCGGCGGTCGACGCATCGAATCCATGTTGCGCCAGGGCGAGCCGCCATTGTTCTGGCGCGGCGGCGGTGGCGGGCGGTTTTCGCCGCCGTTGCCGGGACGCGGTGGCGGGCGGTGGTTGTGGTGCGGCGGGCGGTAGATCGGCCGCTGGTAGTACGGGCCGCCATAGCCGTAATAGCCACCGCCGCCGTAATACGGATAGCCGTAATCGGCCGGGTAGCCATAGGGGTAGCGGTACTCCACCGACGGCGCGCCGTGGTAATAACCGCCGCCGCGGCCACCGACATAGTCATAGGTGGTGCAACCGGTCAGGGCCAGCAGCAGGCCACCGGCAAGCATCAGGCGCGTTTTCATGATGGGTCCCCCCAGAGGACGGGTATGCAGGCAGCTTCAGCCGCCGGCGTTGAATCAGCCCTTAATTCCGCCGGCCAGGATGAATGGCGGTGTAGGCATGCATGCTGGCATGACCGATGGCGCCCTCGCCAGCGCGGGGCCATACGTTAATCTTGCGTCATGAGCGATTCACTGTTGCCCCGCGCTGATGACGTCCTCGCCGCCGCCGCGCGGATCGCGCCCCATGCCAGCGTGACCCCGGTGCTGCGCTCGCGCACGCTGGATGCGTTGGCCGGTGCGCAACTGGCGTTCAAGGCCGAGCACCTGCAGCGCGGCGGCGCGTTCAAGTTCCGCGGTGCGTGCAATGCGGTGTGGTCGCTGGATGCCGATCACGCCGGTGCCGGTGTGGTGACCCATTCCTCCGGCAATCACGGTGCCGCTTTGGCGCTGGCTGCCCGCACACGGGGCATTCCCTGCCATGTGGTGGTGCCTGAAGGGGCCGTGGCCGCCAAGCTTGCCAATATCGCCCGGCATGGCGCTACCCTCTGGCGCTGCCCGGCCACCATTGCCGACCGCGAGGCCACCTGCGCCAAGGTGCAGGCCGATACCGGCGCCACTCTGGTCCATCCGTACACCAACCCCGCGGTGATCGCCGGGCAGGGCACGGCCGCGCTGGAGCTGCTGCACAGCGAGGGGCCGTTCGACGTGCTGGTGGTGCCGGTGGGCGGTGGTGGCCTGGCCAGTGGCACCGCGTTGGCCCTGCAGCACGCCAGCCCGGGCACGCGGCTGGTGCTGGCCGAGCCGGCCGGTGCCGACGACACCGCCCGTTCGTTGGCGACCGGCAAGCGCCAGGAGGCATTTGCCCCGGACACGATCTGCGACGGACTGCGCACGCTGATCGGCGCCCCCAACTTCGCGCTGCTGCAGGCCGCGGGTGCCGAGGTCATCGTGGTTGACGATGCCGCCACCGTGGCGGCGATGCGCCTGCTGTGGGACGTGCTCAAGCAGGTGGTCGAGCCGTCCTCGGCGATCGTGCTGGCGGCGGTGCTTGCGCAGCCTGCGCGCTTCGCCGGCCTGCGCGTTGGACTGGTGCTGTCCGGC
Organism: Stenotrophomonas sp. FW305-C-20-S1; assembly: GCF_058783335.1. Classification (NCBI taxonomy): domain Bacteria; kingdom Pseudomonadati; phylum Pseudomonadota; class Gammaproteobacteria; order Lysobacterales; family Lysobacteraceae; genus Stenotrophomonas; species Stenotrophomonas sp. FW305-C-20-S1. Next base: position 24,886 of record NZ_JBYTEK010000022.1, read on the forward strand.
GGCAATGTCGATCTGCCTGCCCTGCGTTGGGGAGCGCCATGAGCCGCGGCCGCCATCGCGAACGTACCGGCCTGCTCGGTTGGGTGTGGCGGTTGTTCGTACTGCTGGTGATCTGGCTGCTGGGCGTGACCGCCTGGATCGTCTGGGTCGGCGAACGTGACCAAGCGGCCAAGGCGGACGCGATCATCGTGCTGGGTGCGGCGGCCTACGATGCCAAGCCCTCGCCGGTGTTTGAAGAGCGCATCCGCCACGGCCTGGATCTGTACGACGCCGGCTACGCACCACTGCTGATCTTTACCGGAGGCTACGGCGGCACCGGTGCGCGCTTCTCGGAATCGCAGGTGGCCCGGCGCTATGCGCTCAAGCACGGCATTCCCGATGAGGCGATCCTCATCGAGACTGCCTCGCGCAATACCGTGCAGAACCTGGTCGAGGCCAAGCGGCTGATGGACCAGCGCAAGCTGCATTCGGTGATCATCGTCAGCGACCCGCTGCACATGGCGCGCGCGCTGCGCCTGAGCAAGGCGCTGGGCATCCAGGCGTTGGCCTCGTCCACGCCCAGCACGCGCTTCCGCAGCTTCCATACCAGCTGGCGCTTCCTGGTGCAGGAGATCTACTTCTTCCACCGCGACCTGGTACGGCCGCCGTTGAGTTCACCGGCCAATACCTGAGCGGCTGCCGCTGCGCTCGCCGGGCATGGCCCGGCGCTACCCATAACGCGTGCCTGGCCGGGACCTGCTTTTGGTAGTTGCCGACCTTGGTCGGCACGGGAAGCACAGCGCCGACCAAGGTCGGCTGGTAGCGCCGGGCCATGCCCGGCGGCGCCTTCGAATCAGGTCTGCTTGCGCCGGATCGGGATCGCCGACACCGGCACGGAAGCAATGTCATGCCCACCTTCGCGGATCGGCGCGCCCGGATCCGGCGCCCAGGCATGGGCGTAGATTACTTCCCAGCTGCTGGGCAGCTTGCCATCGGCACGGCGCATCGGTTCGTACGCCGCCGCTGCCGCCGCGAACCGCCCCCGGCCGGTCAACGTATGGCGGCGATCGACCCGTGCGTTGGTCGCGCCCATCGCGCGCAGCTCGCGCATCAACGAGGGCAGGTCGTCGTAGGTCAGGGTGAACAGGTCGCGGTCCAGAACCGGATCACGGAAGCCGGCCATCATCAGCGCATCGCCGAACTGGGCGATCTGCGCGAAGCGGCTCACGTGCGGGCGGTCGTCGGCGGCGGCGAAGGCCTCGTTGAGCTCGACCAGCGTTTCCGGCCCGAACGTCGAACACACCAGCAACCCACCGGGCTTGAGCACGCGGCGGAAACCGGCGAACACCGCCGGCAGGTCGTCCACCCACTGCAGGCACAGGTTGCTGAAGATCACATCGACGCTGTTGTCGGCCAACGGCAGCGCCGTGGCATCGGCGGCCAGGCGCTGGAACGGCTTCCACCAGCCGGCCTGGCGCTTGGCCTGGTCGAGCATCGGCAGTGCCACGTCCAGCGCGATCACCTGCGCCTTCGGCCAGCGCTTCTTCATCAGCGCACTGGCATGGCCGGTGCCGGCACCGATATCCAGCACCACCTCCGGCTTGCGTGCCTCCAGGTAGTCCAGCGATTCCAGCAGCCGCGACTGCACCTCGCGCTGCAGGGCGGCGGCAGCGTCGTAGCTGGTGGCGGCGCGGGCGAAGGCGCGGCGGACATGGCGGGCATCGAAGTGGGACGGCATTGCAGAAGTCTCTTAGAACGTACCGGGGTAGGCGCCGCCGTCGATCAGCAGGTTCTGCCCGGTGAGGTAACCGGCCTGTGCACTGCACAGGAAGGCGCAGGCGGCGCCGAATTCGTCCGGCGTGCCGAAGCGGCCGGCGGGGATCTGCTGGCGGCGGCGTTCGGCCACCGCCTGCACGTCCCCGTCCTGGCCGGCGGCGTGGGCGAAGTTGGCGCGCAGGCGGTCGGTATCGAACTGGCCGGGCAGCAGATTGTTGATCGTGACGTTGTGGACGACGGTGCGCCGCGCCAGCCCGGCGACGAAGCCGGTCAGGCCGCTGCGCGCGCCGTTGGACAGCGCCAGCGCGTCGATGGGTGCCTTCACCGATGACGAGGTGATGTTGACGATGCGGCCGAAGCCGCGCTCGATCATCGCGTCCACGGTGGCGCGGATCAGCGCGATCGGCGCCAGCATGTTGGCGTCCAGCGCGGCGATCCAGTCGTCGCGCTCGAACGTGCGGAAGTCGCCCGGCGGCGGGCCGCCGGCGTTGGTCACCAGGATGTCGACCTGCGGGCAGGCGGCCAGCGCCTGGGCGCGGCCCGCCTCGGTGGTGACGTCGGCGGCGATCGCACGCACTTCAGCGGCACCGGGCAGCGTACGCAGTTCTTCAGCCGCGGCCTGCAGCGCAGCGTCACCGCGGGCGACGATGACCACGTTCACGCCTTCGCGCACCAATGCGCGCGCGCAGCCCAGGCCAAGCCCCTTGCTGGCGCCGCAGACCAGTGCCCAGCGGCCGGAAATGCCCAGATCCATGCGTCAGTCCTGCACAAGCTTAGGGAGGCTCATTGTCCGCCATCGGCCGGTGACAGGCCGGCAACGAAGTGTTGCAGGGCGGCTGCAACGTCATCGGCGTGGCCGAGGAAGGGGGCGTGGCCGCCATGACCCACGGTCAACGACTGCCCGCCGGGCGCCAGCGCGGCAGCGGCCTGCATCGCCGCCGGCGAGACCAGACGGTCACGCTGGCCGGCAATCCACAGGCTGGGCTTGCCCAGTGCGGGCAGGGCACCGCGCAGGTCGGTGTTCTCCAGCAGCTGCAGGCCCTCGTGCAGTGCGCGTTCGGTGGGCGCTCCGCGTTCGACCAGGCGCTGCCGCAGGGTGCGCAGTTCCTCGCGGGCATGCGCCGAACCCATCACGTCCAGTGCCAGGAAACGTTCCAGGGTGCCACTGAAGTCCTGCGCGAGGTCACGACCGAACTGCTCGAATACCGATGGCTCCACCGCATGCGGCCAGTCATCACCGCGCACGAAGCGCGGCGTGGCGGCGATCATCGCCAGACCACGCACCTTCGGCAGCGTGGCCGCCGCGTGCAGCGCGAACAGACCGCCCAGTGACCAGCCGCACCACACCGCCGGCGGCGTGGCCGCGGCAATGGCGTTGACCACGAACGGCAGGCGCAGCGGGGTGCTGTCATCGCGGCTGTGGCCATGGCCGGGCAGGTCGACCAGATGCAGCGTGAATCGATCGGCCAGGCGCTGCACCAGCGGCGCAAACACGCCGCCCTGCAGGGCCCAGCCGTGGATCAGTACCAGGTCCGGCCCATGGCCGGTCACTTCAATATGCATGGGGAACTACACGATCACTCAGGCCAGCGCCGGCAACGACGGCGGCAGCACTTCACGCGCGGCAAAGGCCACGCGGTCGCGTGCAACGGCGATGGCGTCGACCAGGCCGCGTACCTGCTCGGTGGTGTGCAGCGCGGACAAGGTGACGCGCAGGCGCGCCTTGCCTTCCGGCACGGTCGGTGGGCGGATCGCGCCGACCAGCCAGCCGGCCTGCTCCAGCGCCTGCGACATCGCCATGGCAGTGTGGTCGTCGCCACACAACAGCGGCTGGATCGGCGTTTCCGATGCCATCAGATCCAGCCCATGACGTCGCGCTTCGCTGCGGAACAGGGCAATCAGATCGGCCAGCTTCGCCCGCCGCCAATGATCGCGGCGGGCCAGGCGCACCGCTTCCAGTGCGGATGCCGCCAGCGCCGGCGCCATGGCGGTGGTGTAGATGTAGGGGCGTGCGGTTTCGGCCAGGTGCTCGATCAGGTCTTCGCGGCCGAGCACCAGCGCGCCGGAACCGCCGAGCGCCTTGCCCAGGGTGACCAGCTGCAGCGGCACATCGTCCACGCCCAGGCCGGCGGTGGCGACCGCGCCACGACCATCGCCGAGCACGCCCACGCCATGCGCATCGTCCACGTAGAACAGCGCCTGCTGCAGGCGCGCGACCAGCGACAGCGCACGCAGCGGCGCGATATCGCCATCCATGCTGAAGACACCGTCGGTAGCCAGCATCGCTGCGCCATCGGGCGCATGCTTGAGTTGGCGCATCGCACCTTCCGCGTCCAGGTGCGGGTAGCGGCGCAGGCGCGCGCCGGCCAGCCGGGTAGCATCGAGCAGACTGGCGTGGTTGAGCTTGTCCTGCACGCAGACATCGTTCTCTTCGCCCAGCAGCGCCTGCTGCACGGCCAGGTTGGCGGTGAAGCCACTGCCGAACAGCAAGGCACGCGGGTAACCGAGCCACTCGGCCACTTCGCGTTCCAATGCGTCGTGCAGCGCGTGGTGGCCGCAGACCAGGTGCGAAGCACCGGCACCGGCACCTTCGCGCGCGGCGGCATCCTGCAGTGCGTTGACCACGCTGAACTGCTGGGCCAGGCCCAGGTAATCGTTGCTGCAGAAGCCGGTCAGCCAGCGCCCATCGACTTCCAGGCGCACACCATCGCGACGGGTGACCGTGCGCCGCGGGCGGCGACGGCCTTGTGCATCGCGCAACGCGCGCTGGGCTTGGAGGCGGGCGGTCAGGTCGGGGCGTGCCATGGCGGCTGGATGCGGCGACGGGGCGGCTAGGGTAGCGCGTTGCCGCGACGCCTGCTTGGCCGCCGGCTCAGGCCGCGTGGGCGCAGCCGCAGCCGGGGCCATCGGCGCTGATATCGGCATGCACGGTGCCACCCTGGTCATGACCGTCGGCGTCCACCTGCACCGCCATCGGCTGCAGGCCCAGGCGTGCGAACAGGGCCATGTCGCGCTGGCTCTCCGGGTTGCCGGTGGTCAGCAGCTTGTCGCCATGGAAGATGGAGTTGGCGCCGGCGAGGAAGCACAGCGCCTGCAGCTCATCACTCATCGCCTCGCGGCCGGCCGACAGCCGCACCATCGAATGCGGCATGGCGATGCGGGCCACGGCGATCATGCGCACGAACTCGAACGGGTCCAGCTCGGCACTGCCATGCAGCGGCGTGCCGGCCACCTGCACCAGCTTGTTGATCGGCACCGAATCGGGATGCGCCGGCAAGGTGGCCAGCGCCAGCAGCAGGCCGACCCGCTGCGCGCGTGTTTCGCCCATGCCAACGATGCCGCCGCAGCAGGTCTTCAACCCCGCATCGCGCACATGGCCCAGCGTATCCAGGCGATCCTGGTACTGCCGGGTGTGGATGATCGACTCGTAGTAGTCCGGCGCGGTATCGAGGTTGTGGTTGTAGTAGTCCAGGCCGGCGTCCTTCAACGCGCGCGCCTGCTCGCCACTGAGCATGCCCAGCGTGGCGCAGGTTTCCAGGCCCAGCGCTTTCACCCCGGCGATCATTGCCGCCACCTTGGGGATGTCGCGGTCCTTCGGCGAACGCCACGCTGCACCCATGCAGAAACGCGAGGCACCGGCCGCTTTGGCTTGGCGGGCCTTGGCCAGCACCGCATCGGTGTCCATCAGCTTCTGTGCGTTGACCCCGGTGCTGTAGCGCTGCGCCTGCGGGCAGTACGCGCAGTCTTCCGGGCAGCCACCGGTCTTCACCGACAACAGCGTGGAGACCTGCACCTGGGCCGGGTCGAAATGCTCGCGGTGGACGGCGGCGGCGCGGAACAGCAGTTCCGGGAAGGGCAGGTCGAACAGCGCCTGCAGTTCGTCGTGGTGCCAGTCGTGGCGGATGGCGGTTGCCATGGCGGGACCTTGGAAGGGCTGGAGCGAGGGCGCAGTCTGGGTGGGCCGTAGTGCGCTGTCAACTGTTTTGATTTTCTATAAGTTTACAGTGCGGGCGAGGGTTAGACTGGGTGCTCACGCAAAGGATTGCCATGAACACCCCATTGATTGCGGTACTGAAGGTCGTGGCGGCGAACGCGCTGCAGGCGACGGCGATTGCCACTGCCCTGATGCTGACCACCGTTCCCGTCGTTGCCATTGCAGCGACGCAGTGCGTGCTGCCGGTCGCCGACGGCGGTGACATCGCTCCCTCGCCGCCCTCAGTGACGGGAACGATCGTGAAGGTCCGCGATCGCCAGCTGACGGTCCAGACCCGCGCAGGCGCGGTTCACCGCACCATCGTCAACGACGGCACCGGCTTGTGGACCGTCTATGGCGGCGGCATCGATGAAACCGATCTCAAGGTGGGGCAGCACGCATTGATCTGGCTGCAGGATTGCGGGCACGTGGGAAAGACACCGCAGGTCGCAGCTGTCGTGCAGATCTGCTCGCTTGCCGCCGAAGCATGTGCAGAGCGATAAGGCGTCTTGAGGAGATGAGCATGTCCAGAAGTCGCACTTCGCTGGTCGTCCTGCTGGCCATGGTCGGCGCAGGACTGGCCCTTTGCTCAGTGACGCAGGTGCAGGCGATGCAGGCAAGCGCCCCGGATGCCACGGATGCTGCAAGTTCCATTGGTCCGACTGCCGCACAGGTCGCAGAAAACGCGCGAATCCGCGAGGCGATCTTCAATGGTGAAGGCGGCAATCCCAGGTTCGCTGACTACCCCGTAACAAAGATCCATAGCGGGCCGGCCGCATCGCTGGACCTCAGCGATCCGCGCGCCCGCATGTTCAGGACACGCCTGTCAGCAGCCCTGAAGGACGGAGAGGTCGGCTTTGCCGGCGAGTACACGCTGGTGGGATGGGGATGCGGAACCAGTTGTGTTTCGATGACCTTCGTCAGCAAGCGCACCGGCAAGCTGGCCACCCCATCGCTGGGCGGAGAGCTCGGCCCGATGGTGGTCAAGGTCGATCCGCACAGCGCGCTGGTAGTGGCCGAGGGCGGGGAGTTCGACGACAACTATGCCAGGACCGGCAACTTCGCCTTCTTCTACGTGCTGGAAGGACGCGCGCTCAAGTTGATCCGCAAGGTGCCGCTGCCGGTGGCCCTGGGCGAGGAGTGAGCGGCTGGATGGAGTTGCAGGCCACGGCCGTCGCTACGATGCGATAGAGCTGCCTGCACCGCCCGACCTGGAAATGCACGCATTGGTGCCACGGCGATCGTCCGCTCCGTGCGCCGAGCACCCACGGCTCAGCTCTGCTTGAAGACGGTTCTCTGCCCGATCGCGCTGGACTTTCGAACGTCGGACCGGCCCAGCCCGGGAATCAGGAAATCGGCAGGGCTGCGGCCATGCTTGGTCTTTTCGGCAAGCCAGCGCGGCATCCGGCCGCGGCCCGACCACGTATTGCGCTTGTTGTCCGGGTCGCGGTACTTGGCCGCCACCTTGCCTGCCTTGCGCCGTGTGGCAGGTTTGCGGACCGGTGCAGCGGCCTCGGCGGGCGCAGCCCCGAGCAGCTCTTCAATCGTGTAGCCGCACTGCGCGGCGAAGGCGATCAGCTTGCGACGGACAACGGCCACGGGGCGGCGGCTGGCAACCAGCGCCCTCCGCTGCTCGGCAGCAGTCACAAGGGCGTTCAGTTCGCGCAGGCTCAGGTGTTCGACGTCGATTGTCATGCCGCGAAGGGTCCGGACATCCCGGCAGCCTGTCAAGCAGCCGGTGCCAGGATGCTTCAAGCTGGATCGGCTCCCCGGGCCCCGTGATCGATCGCTTGACGCGCCAACGCGCGCGCCATGAATATCTATCCTTCAATCCGGCCGTCAGGGATCGTCCATGTCTGGCTTCATCGGTGATCTGTTGGAAGGGATAGCCAGCTTCGCCTCCGATATATGGCTGCTGCGTCGGCAGCGCGCCGGCAGGAACCGGCCGAAGAACTCCGTGGGAAAGGATGCAGCGGACGTCGCGCTGTTCGACATCCGGGTAATCGGATTGTCGATTCTCACGCTCGCCGTCACCGCGCTCATGTTCTTCGTACTCGGCTTGCCACTCTGGACAAGCCTGCTTCCGGTGGCCGCAGGGGCCCTCTACGTTGGCTACCGATGGATCGCTCTCGCGCGTGCGTGAGTCCGCTCCCTGCGGAATCTCATCAAGGGCGCCATTCGACCGAGCGTAGTCTTGTGGGAGCACAGAACAAGGACTGTTGACAAGGGACCTACGGCGATCGAATCTGCGCCGCTATGCGCTGGACAGGCGCTTCAACGGCGAGCCATATGCAACAGGGAACGATGCAGGGGATGTGGGGACGACGTGCACTGATCGGCTCGCTGCTGGCGGGATCGATGCTTGCAGGAATGGTGCAGGCGCAGACCTTTGACCCGCGCGCCCACAAAGGGCCGCAGCACGGGGTGCCGAACGAAGTGATGGTGCTCGGCAGCGCGCACCTGGCGGTACTGCCGAAAACCTTCGACCCTTCTTCGCTGGGCACCCTGATCGACCGGCTCGCAGCGTGGCAGCCGAAGGCCATCGCGATCGAGGCGGTGTCGGGCCAGCAGTGCGACCTGCTGCGGCGATACCCTTCCCGCTACCGATATACGGTGAAGGACTACTGCCCCGATGTTTCGGCGGCGGAGAAGGCAACGGGACTTGATGTGCCGGCGGCGAACGCGGCGGCAGAGACGATGCTGGCGACCTGGCCCGTACAACCCACGGCCGCGCAGCGGCGCAGGCTTGCCGCTACCTTCCTGGCCGCCGGTGAACGCGATTCGGCATTGGTGCAATGGCTGCGCCTCCCCGAAGCGGATCGGCAGGCAGGCGAAGGCCTGGACCAGGACCTGGTTGCGGCGCTGGAAGCGCTGCGTGTCAGCCGCAATGAAAACACGCTCATCGCCGCGGCCCTCGCCGTCCGTCTTGGCCACGAGCGGTTGTGGCCGATGGATGACCACAGCTCCGATCAGTATGGTCCCGATCCCAAGGCCTATGCAGCTGCGGTCAGGAAGGCCTGGGACAACCCCGCGACCAAACAGCGGAGGGCGATGTTCGGCGACTTGGAAGCGCAGGTCGATACGCCGCAGAAGGCACTGGCACTGTATCGCCGCTACAACGCACCGGACGTGGCATCGGTCACCTTCGAAAGCGACTACGGTGCCGCGTTGGAGGAGCCGTCTCCGCAGGGTTACGGGCGCCTCTACGTCACCTCGTGGGAGACGCGCAACCTGCGCATGGCGGCGAACATCCGCGACCTGATGGGACCAACCCCGGGAATGCGTACGCTGGTGATTGTCGGCGCCTCACACAAGGCGTACCTGGATGCGCATCTCGAGCAGATGCACGACGTGCGGATTGCCGATGTTCAGCCGTTGCTGAAGTAGGCCGCCGAGCATCGGCGACTGTATGAGGCAAGCCATCGTCGATCCGCTGCGTGCGGCTGACCCCCGGTGAGCCCAAGCCAGCCACGTCCAGCCTTGGGCTGCCGCCGCCAGGAGCAGGGCAAGCCCTTGCGTGGTTGCACCGTCCTATTGGCCATCCTGGCGTGGGCGAGTGCTGACCGGGGAGCTGGGGGGCTCCCCATCGTCATATCGCCCTGATCAGGAACAAGCGGAAGTCTGTTCCTTCTGACCCGGCTGGGATGCTGCACGCCATGCCCATCCTTGCAAGATTCCGTTCCCAGAATGCGTGCGCCACATGATCCTTGCGGAATGTGGCCAGCAGCCATTCTCCCGCCGTTGGCCGCACAAGCTCTGCGACCACTGCGGACGCGATGCCTTTGCCCCGATGCCTTGGAAGGATGAACAGATCGGCCAACTCTGGCAGACGCCGCCCCTGGAAGTCGACTTCATCCACCTGGACGAATCCACACAGCTGGCCATCGAGCCAGAGCAGACGGGTCCACTCCGGCTCTTCCTGCAGGCGGGCCCGGACATCGGCAAGTGCGCAGTCGTAGAGACCATCGGCAAGGATCTCCTCACCACTCCAGGCAGAGGCTTCGAAGTAGTACAGCTGCATCAATCTGAAGACCACATCTGCGTCCTGCGCAGTTGCTTTGACCAGCGTCAGTCCGTCCATGCAGTAGAGGTCCATCCAGGGCAACCGCGCCCATCCTGATGATAGCTGGCGCAGGATCGGCCAGTACTGGTTCTGCAGTTCCGGCCGTATGTGGATGGAAGCGCGCGGTAGCAGGTGCGATGCAGGTCTACGGCCTGGCAAGGTGCAGCCCCCATCGGCCAACGCTCCCTGTACTGACATGCAGGCAGCCCCTTCACCGATGGGCAGCCTGCGCTTGCAGGGCGATGCTGCGGCATGCGCCTCCCACTGCCTTCTGTCCTTGGTGAACCGTTGCAGGCCGCCTTTCGCCTGTTGCTGCCCCTGCGCTGCCTGGTCTGCAGCGAGCGCGGTCACGACACCTTCGACCTCTGCGTCGCCTGTCTCGCCGATCTACCGTGGGCGGGTCGCGCCTGCCTTCGCTGCGCGCTGCCGCTACCGGACGAAGCCCTGCCCATCTGCGGCACCTGCCGTGACGAGCCGCCGCCGCAGACCGCCACCCACGCCAGCCTGTTGTACCTGCCGCCGATCGATCAGCTGCTGGTTCGCTACAAATTCCACCAGGACCTGGCTGCCGGACGCCTGCTTGCGCAGTTGATGCTGCGCAACCCGCCGCCATGGTCGTGCCCACCCCTGGTACCGGTGCCGCTGCATCCCAAACGCCTGCGCCAGCGCGGCTATGATCAGGCAGCCGAGCTGTGCCGGCTGCTGCGGACGCCGAGGTGGCGCGGGCTGTACCGTCGCCGCCATACCGCGCCGCAGTCCGAACGCAGCGCCGAGCAGCGCCGCGACAACCTGTTCGACGCCTTCGATGTGCGCGGTGCCGTCCCTGCGCGGCTGACCATCGTCGACGACGTGATGACCACCGGCAGCACCGTGCTGGAAGTCGCCGAGACGCTGCGGCTGGTGGGGGCTGAAGATGTGCGGGCATGGGTCTGTGCGCGGGTGCCGTGATCGCACCTTTCATTCCGTAGGTCTAGGATGTTCACGAACCCGGATCGAAGGAGTGGTCATGAATTCCCCTCTGTCTCCCTTGTTGTCGGCCGTTGGACGCAGCTGGTGGATCCTGCTGCTGTACGGTCTGGTCGCGCTGGGCTTCGGCATCATCGCGATCGGCTGGCCGATGTCAGCGGCTATCGCGCTGGCGTGGACGCTGGGCGTGATGGCGATCGTGGAAGGCGTCATCAGCCTGCTGGCGTTGATTACCGGTGGTAGTGGCGCCTCGCGTGGCTGGCTGCTGCTGTATGTGGTCGCCTCGCTGGGCTTCGGCATCCTGGCGGTGATCAATCCACTGGCCACCGCCAGCGTGCTGGTGCTGTTCCTGGCGGCATGGCTGCTGGTGGCAGGCATCTATCGCATCGTCTTCGCCATCCGCGTGCGCAGGCAGATCCAGGGTGAGTGGTTGCTGATTCTCAGCGGTGTGCTGGCCATCGTGCTGGGCCTGCTGTTCGCGGCCAATCCGTATGCCGGCGTAGCGGTAACCACGTTGTGGATCGGCATCGGCAGCCTGCTGTACGGCGTGCTGCAGGTGCTGGTGGCGTTCAAGCTGAGGAAGCTGCGCTGATGCGGGCCTGGAACAGATGGGCGCTGCTCGGCGGCGGCCTCGCGGTGTTGCTGCTGGCGGGCTGCAACCGGGTGCTTCCGGCGGAGACCCGGCATCCGCCGCGGGAGGGGGTGCAGGTGCAGATGCGTGAGGTCGATCCCGATGGTCGCGCTACCCTGCAGTGGCAAGGGCGCAGCATCGCCGTGAAAGCGCCGCCGATGCTCACCAGTGCCGATATCGTCGACGTGCGAGCGGCGTTGGACGCCGCGCACCAGCCCGTACTGGAACTGACGTTCCGCAAGGAGTCCGCCGGCCGGTTGCTGCACGCGACCGAGGCCCTGGTGGGCAAGCAGGTGGCGCTTACCGTCGATGACCACGTGCTGTCCGTGGCCACCATAGCGGGCCCTTTTGGCGAGTCCATGCAGGTGGCCGGTACCAACATGAGCGTGGCCGAAGTGCACGACATGGCGCGCTACATCGTGCACGGCGGCCCTGCGCCGCCACAGCAGCGCTGAATCAGCGCTGCTTTCCTGCAAACCCGGCTTCGATCTCTTCCAGCGAGCGCCCCTTGGTTTCCGGCAGCCAGAATGCGGCCACCAGGAAGAACACGAACGTGCAGCCCGCCCAGAACAGGAACATGCTGGCGTAGCCGTAGTGCCCCACCGTCGGCAGGAAGATGGCGGCAATGGTGGTGGACACGAACTGGTTGATCAGCAGCGCGATGCTCATGCCGTTGGAGCGGATGCGGTTGGGCATCAGCTCGGACAGCGCCAGCCACACGCACACGCCTGGGCCAACTGCGAAGAACGCCACGAATACCAGGATGCAGGCAGCGACGGCCCAGCCATGCGCGGGCGGCGGAATCGGGCCGATACGGGCTTGCTCGATGCGCAGCGGTGCCTGCGCGGCACTGGCCGGGTCGGCGAACGGATTGAGGTGCAACGTGCGGAAGAACGCGCCGATGACGCTGTCCGGTTGCACGGTGCCGGCGCGCTCGATGCGCAGCTCGCGGTCGGTCAGGTTGTCGCTGCGCAGCGCGCGCACGTTGGTGAAGTCGCCATAGGCGTAGGACACGGTCAGCTGCAGCGGCCGGCCCTCGCGGTTGACGCCACCGGCAAGATGCTGCCACTGCGCGTCATCCAGTACCAGTTGCAGGCCATCGCCACTCACTGCGGCCTGCAGGTGCGGCTGCACGTCGGCGCGGCCCCGTTCGGCCTGGAAGAACAGCGTTGCTGCGGCCAGCAGCGCCACGCAGATGCCACCGCTGCCCAGCATCAGCAGGAACTTGCGACCCTTGCGGTCGACCAGCAGCAGCGCGGCGACGGTCATCACCGCGTTGAGCAGTTTGATCGCCACGTCGGCGCCGTTGGCCACCGAGCCGGACAGGCCTGCCTGGTTGAGGATGTTGACCGCATAGGCCAGCACCGAGTTGATGCCGGTGGCCTGGGTGCAGGCCAGCACCACGCAGGCCAACACGAACGGCACCACGTAGCGGCGGCTGAGCAGCGGGTCACGCTTGCCGCTGCTGCTGCTCGATTCCGGAGCCTGGATCTGCGCCAGGGTGGGCTCGACGTCGGCAGCGGGCAGCACGCGCTGCAGGCTGCGGCGCGCATCATCGATGCGGCCACGACGCACCAGCCAGCGCGGTGATTCGGACAGCCAGAAGATGCCGGCGCAGAACAGCAGGCCCGGTGCCAGGCAAGTCCAGAAGATGGTGCGCCAGGCGTGGTCCTTCACCGTGAACAGCTCCTGCGCCTGCTGCGCGACCGGCAGCGAGCGCACCGACTCTGCGGCAGCGTCCACGGCATGGGCGTGGTACAGGCCGATCAACGCGGCCAGCACCAGGCCGACGGTCAGCAGCAGCTGGAACATCGCCGCGCCGCGGCCGCGTCGTTCCGGGCTGAGCACTTCGGCCAGGTACAGGGGAATGACCACGCCGATCAGGCCGCCGCTGATACCCTGCAGCAGGCGCCCCAGCAGCAGCGGGGTGTAACCCGACGCCAGCGCCATGATCGGGATGCTGGCAGTGAACAGCACGCCGGCCAGCAGCATCGCGCCACGGCGGCCGATGAGGTCGGCGATCATGCCGGCGAACAGCGAGGACAGCACGCTGCCCAGCAGCACCGCAGCGACGACGAAACCGAGCTGCTGGCTGCTGAGCTGCCAGGCGTGGCTGGCGGTGGCTTCAAGATAGGGCAGGGCACCGGCGATGATGCCGATGTCGATGCCGTACAGCAGGCCACCGAGGCCGCCGATGAAGAGCAGGTAACGTACGGGCCAGCGCGGGGCGGTGGAAGCGGGTACGGCAGGTGCAGTGGCTGCGGTCATCGGCTCGTTCCTGGACTAACGGGAGGGTGCGTGGCTGATGCAATGCGCTTGCGCGCCTTGTGTGCGGCATCCGGGCCGCATGGCGTGTGTCAGTCCAGATCGATCAATCGACCGCCTACCACCACTTTCTGCAGGCGCAGTTCCGCATCCAGCACCACCAGGTCGGCGCGGGCGTCGGGCGCAATGCGGCCGCGATCGCTCAAGCCCAGGTAATCGGCCGGGAAGGTGGACACGCGCTGCGATGCGTCAGCCAGATCCAGACCCACCTGCACCAGGTTGCGCAGCGCCTGGTCCATGGTCAGCGCGCTGCCGGCCAGCGAGCCGGTGGCCAGGCGCACGCAGCCGCCGCACTTGTGTACGCGCTGCTCGCCCAGCGCGTACTCGCCATCGGGCATGCCGGTGGCGGCCGTCGCGTCGGTTACGGCATACAGGCGCGGAATCGCGCGTGCGGCCAGGCGGATCACGCCGGGATGGATGTGCTGCAGGTCGGGAATGATCTCGGCGTACTGCGCATGCGCCAGGGCAGCGGCGGCGATGCCCGGCCGGTAGTGGTCGACGCCGGTCATGCCGTTGAACAGATGGGTGAAACCGGAAGCGCCGGCCTGCAATGCGGCCACGCCTTCCTCGTAGGTGCCGGCACTGTGGCCGAGCTGCACGCGGATGCCGAGTGCGGACAGCGCGGGGATCAGTGCGGTGTGCTCGCCGATCTCCGGCGCCAGCGTCATCACCCGGATCGGTGCCAGCGCGTGCAGCTGCCGCACCAGCGCCATCGTCGCCTCGATCGTACGATTGGGTTGTGCGCCCAGCCGCTGCGGGCTGATGAAGGGGCCTTCCAGGTGCACGCCGGCGATGCAGGCGGCATCGGCATCGGGCGTTGCCATCGTTGCCGCAACGCCCTGCAGCGCGTATTCGATCTCGTCCAGGCCAGCGGTCATGGTGGTCGCCAGCAGCGTGGTGGTACCAAAGCGCGCATGGGTGCGGGCGATGGTGCGGGCCACGTCGCCGCCCTGCATCAGGTCGACGCCGGCCGCGCCATGCACGTGCAGGTCGATGAAGCCGGGCAGGATCACCGACTGTTGCGGGTCATCGCCGCCGCTGTGGTCATCTACCCGCAGCTGACGCACGTGTGAATCGAACTGGACCTGGCCGCGACGCCAGCCCAACGGGGTGAGGATGCGGCCGTGCAGGGAGCGGATATCGGTCATGCGGGGGGCTCGGCGATGATCACTTCGATGCCCAGCCGCTGCAGCCCCTCGCGGGTCGCGTCGTCGATGCCGGCGTCGGTGATGATGGCGTGGATCTGATCGAGGCGGGCGATGCGGTGCAGGCTGACGCGTCCGAATTTGGAGGCGTCGGTGAGCACCACGATGCGCCGCGCGCGTTCGACCATGCGGTGGTTGAGGCGGGCTTCGGCTTCGTCGTGGGTGGTCAGGCCGAACTGCAGGTCCAGGCCATCCACGCCCAGGAACAGCGTGTCGAAACTGTAGGAGTTGAGACTGGCTTCGGCCTGGCTGCCCTGCAGCGACAGCGATTGCTGGCGCAGCAGTCCGCCGGTCAGCAACACGGTGATGCCGGCGGCGTTGGCCAGTTCCCAGGCGATGTTCAGGCCGTTGGTCATCACCGTCACATCGCGGTGTCCGCGCAGGTGGCGGGCCAGGGTCATCGTGGTGGAGCCGGAGTCGATGATGATGTTGTCACCGGCCTGCACCAGGCGCGCGGCCGCCGTGCCGATGGAATCCTTCAGCGGCAGGTTCAGCGCATCCTTTTCATGGATGTCCTGCTCCTGCGGCGGCGTTCGCACCAGGGTGGCGCCACCGTGGGTTCGCGTGGCCAGCCCCTGCGATTCGAAGTGGGTCAGGTCGGCACGGATGGTCACCGCCGACACGCCGAAGCGCTCGACCAGATCGGCCACCTGCACCGAGCCGTGCTCGATCAGCAGCTGCAGGATCTGTTGCCGGCGGGAGCGGGTGTTGCGCATGGCCATTCTCGGTTTCGCAGGGAAAGGTAGAGATTAGCCGTTCGCAAGATCGGCGGCAGCCGGACTTGCGTTGTGCTTGCGGGTTCCAGCCTGGTTGGCGCTGCAGGCGCGGGCGTATTCGCCCAGGCACAGGCCGATGCGATGCTGCACCAGGGCGGTAGGCGTATTGGCCAGGGTGCCCTCGCGCACGGCGCGGTACTGCTCCGGCAGGTACTGGCTGAGCAGCACCAGCGGCGGCGCGTGCTGTTCCAGGTTGGCGAACAGGGTCTGTACGGCCTGCACCAGCGCCGGCTCGCCCCAGTAGTAGCGGCAGCGGTCGCTGAAGGAATAGCTGCGCAGCAGGCGCAGGGTCGCTTCGTCGCCCTGGTAGTACGACTGCCAGGACTTCGGCTGCGCCACCATCACCTCGTCCAGCACCTGCGGCAGGCGCGAGCACTGCGCGGCCGGCAGCAGCTCGGCTTCGATGGCAGCGAGTGCGAACAGCGCTTCGCGGTAGGCGAAGGTGGCCGCGGGGCCGACCTTGAGGATGGCGAAATGGTCGCGCACCAGGGCATGCAGGCCGCTTTCGCGCTGGTAGTCGGTGGAATGCGCTTCGAACACGATGCGCGGCTGCTGTTCGAGGAAGTCGGCCAGCTCGCTGGCGGCGGCCGCGTCGTACTCATGCACGCTGCTGTGGTCGAAGTCCACGCCCGGCTGCACCACCATGGCCAGCACACGCTGCCATGCATCGCGCAGCAGCGGGGTGTCGAAGGCCTGCCGGTGGATGGCCAGGGTCTGCGCAGCGGCGGCCGGGGTGGTCACCTGCAGGCCACCGGCCAGCGAGGCTTCGCCACCGGGAATCGGCACTTCGGTACCGATGACATAGACCGGCGGCGGCAGGCCGTTCTCGGCGGCGGTGCGCTCGGCGATCTCGGCCAGCTCGGCCGAACGTGCAGCAACGATGGCATCGGGCAGCGGCACCGGGTCATCGGCGCAGGACATGCTGCAGTCCAGGTGGATCTTGTGGAAACCCGCGGCGACGTAGGCCTCGATCAGCACGCGCGCATGGGTCATCGCTTCGGCGGCCGGGCGCTTCTGCCAGGCGTTCGGGCCAAGGTGGTCACCGCCGAGGATCAAGCGCTCGCGCGGGAAGCCTTCCTCATCGGCCAGGGTGCCGACGTAGTCGCGGTACTGCGGCGGGGTCATGCCGGTGTAGCCGCCGAACTGATCGACCTGGTTGGAGGTGGCTTCGATCAGCAGCACGGTATCGTGCGCCAACGCCACGTGCATGGCCGCGCGCAGCACCTGTTCGTTGCTGCAGCAGACGCTGTACAGGCCGACGTTGTGGCCGGCGCGGTGGGAGGCAAGCAGGGTCTGCAACGGGGACATGGTCAAGCTCCGGACATCAGGAAAACGAGGGTTGGCAGGCCAGCAGGGCGGCACCGCGTGCACCACCGGCATCGCCGAAGCGCGGCGGCACGATGGGCGGCACCTGCACGCCGTTGAACAGATGCGCGGCGATGGCCGCAGGCAACAGCTGGTACAGCGGTGCGTACTGGGACAGGCCGCCACCGAGCACGATCACGTGCGGGTCCAGCGCCAGCACCAGGGCGGCCAGGCTGTGGCCGAGCAGGTCGCGATGGATGTCCAGCGCCTGCCGTGCCCGCGCATCGCCGGCCTCGGCCAGGGTGACCACCACGCTGGCATCGGCAGCGCTGCCACCGAGGTGGCGCTCGATCATCGCCAGGCCACTCCCGGACACGTAGCGCTCCACGCAGCCTTGCAGGCCGCAGGCGCAATCGATGAGCGGCAGGCCATGGCGCTGCAGCAGGTGACCCGGCACGCTCCAGTGGCCCCATTCTCCGGCCAGGCCGTTGAAGCCGGACAGCAGGCGCCCCTGCAGGCAGAAGCCGCCCCCGGCACCGGTGCCGAGGATGGCGCCGAACATGCTGGGGTAGCCATCGGCGGCGCCACCGTGCGCTTCAGAGAGCGCAAAACACTGCAGGTCGTTGCCGAAATGCAGCGGGCGCTGCAGGCGTGCCTGCAGATCAGTCGCCACGCATTGACCGGTCAGCGCAGGCACATTGGCGCTGAGCTGGCGGCCGTTGCGACGATCACGCACGCCGGGCAGGGCGATGCCGATGGCTGCATCGCTGCGACCCAGCGCAGCATCGGCTTCAGCAACCAATGTCACCACCGCCTGCAGGAAGCCGTCGTAGTCGCCCTGCGGGGTAGCCACGCGGCGGCGCCAGGTGACCTGCATCGCCGCATCGCACACCACCAGCTCGATCTTGGTGCCGCCGATGTCGATGCCGTAGCAGGCGTTGGCGATCAGCTCAGCCATGGTGGATGGTGACACCCTTGACCACGCGGTTGACGGTGCCGTCCGGGAACGGATTGTCGGGGGTCAGGCCGAGTGCGGCCGAACGCTGCAGCGCGTACAGCTGCGCAAAGCCCAGCCACACCGGCGCCAGCCACGGGTCATCCAGGGCAGGCACGGTGAGGGTGTAGTCATCGTCGGCGCCGATATCCGAATGCGGGCCGATCGACAGTACCTGGCCAGCCACGCCGTCGCGGCGCAGTTCTTCCAGCAGGTCCTGCTCATAGCGGCGTGCCAGCGGCTGCACGCTGCGCAGCACGACCACCAGGGTGCTGCCGTCCAGCGTGGACTTCGGTCCATGGCGGAAGCCGAGCGGGGTGTTGGCCAGCGCCAGCACGCGGCCGGCGGTGAGCTCCAGCACCTTCAGCGCAGCCTCGCGCGCCAGGGCTTCCAGCGGGCCGCTGCCAAGGTAGATGACCCGGTTGAACGGGCGCTGCGCCAGCGCGGCCACAGCTGCATCCCATTGCGCCTGGCCTTCGCGGGCCAGACCGGCAATCTGCTGCAGGCGTGCGATGCGCGCATCCCACGGCGAACGGTCGAACACGGTCAATGCCGCCAGCAGCATGCAGGTCAGGCTGCTGGTCATGGCGAAGGCGCGGTCGCAGCTGGCCGACGGCATCAGCAGGGTGCAGGTGTCGGCACGGCCGGCGCCACGGCGGGCCAGCTCGCCCTCGGCATTGCAGGTGATGTCCAGGAAGCGCGCATCGTCCACGTCACTGCGCACGCGGTCGACGGCGGCAACGCTTTCGGGGCTGGAGCCGCTGCGGCCGAACGACACCAGCAGGGTCGGGCGATCGCGCTGCAGGTACAGCGCAGGATGGGTGAGCAGGCTGGTGGTATGCACCACGCGCACCTCGGCCGGCCACTGCGCGTTGATGGCATCGGCCACCATTTCAGCGATGAAGCCGGAACTGCCGGCGCCGGTGAACAGCACGCGCTGGTTCGGGTCGTTGAGGCTGTCGCCGAGGAAGGCCTGCAGGCGGTCGCGGGCACGCGACAGATCCTGTGCAAGGGCTTCCCACAGCGCCGGCTGCTGGGCGATTTCGGTAGCGGTATCGGCTCCGCCGCGGCGCTGCCAGGCGGACACATCGGAAAGCAGGGTGACGTCCATTCGGAGGTTCCAGTTGGGCCAGCGCACCATCTGTGTTTTCTTTCGAAATGTCAAATACCGAAAGTAAAAAGAAAGATATCGCGGTGATGACTTTCCTCGCGCGGCATCACTCTGGAAACGAAAGAAACCGCCGGATGCCGTATCGCACAATGCTTAACAGGCGGCTGCAAGCGTTTACACAAAGTATTGCACCGCAACAACTTTCGTTTCATCCAAATATATCTTCCTTTTTCCTTTCAATTTGTTGACATCTTTCGAATCGCTGCCCTAGAGTCGGCCCAACCGCTTTCGAAACGCCCGGTGAACGGGTTGGGAGTCCGTGTGGAAATCTGCGTTCGTCGTTCGCCACTGCTGCTGGCCCTGTTGCCGGCACTGCTGTCGGCGTCCCTGTCGGCCCAGGCCGCACCGGTCGGCAACCTGCGCTCGGTCAGCGCCAGTGCCAGCACCGACGGTGTAAATGGCTGGGACCTGCAGACCGACAACGGCACGCGCATCCGCATTGAACTGCCGGCCACCGACATCATCCGCGTACAGGCCGGCCGCAACGGCAAGCTGACCGGTGCCGGCGACAAGGCCGCGCCGATCGTGCTGCCGCAGCCCAAGGCCAACGTGCAGGCACAGCTGGAAGAAGACGCGCAGGAGATCCGCGTGCGTACCGCTGCACTGGTGCTGCATGTGCAACGGCAGCCGTTGCGCCTGCGCCTGGAGCGCGTGGACAACGGCCAGCCCACCGCGCTGTGGCAGGAACTGCAGCCGCTGGACCTGGATGCCGCGCAGAGCGTGCAGGTGCTGTCCTCGCAGGCCGATGAAGGCTATTACGGCGGTGGCCAGCAGAACGGCCGCTACCAGTTCAAGGGCCGCGAACTGGAGGTCTCGTACTCCGGCGGCTGGGAAGAGGGGGATCGCCCGAGCCCGGCACCGATGCTGCTGAGCAGCCGTGGCTGGGGTATGTTGCGCAATACGTGGAGCGATGGCAGCTACGACCTGCGGCAGAGCGACCAGGCCACCCTGCTGCATCGCGAAGACCGCTTCGATGCGTACTACTTCGTTGGCGCCGACCTGCCGAAGCTGATCGAGCGCTACACCCAGCTGACCGGCCGCCCGAACATGGTCGCGCGCTGGGCGCTGTCCTACGGCGATGCCGATTGCTACAACGACGGCGACAACAGCAAGAAGCCCGGCACCGTGCCCGAGGGCTGGAGCGACGGCCCGACCGGCACCACCCCCGATGTGATCAACAGCGTGGCCAAGCAGTACCGGGCCAACGACATGCCCGGCGGCTGGATCCTGCCCAACGATGGCTATGGCTGCGGCTACAAGCAGTTGCCTGAGACGGTGAAGGGCCTGGCCGGGTACGGCTTCCGCACCGGCCTGTGGACCGAGAACGGTGTCGACAAGATCGCCTGGGAAGTGGGCAAGGCCGGCAGCCGCGTGCAGAAACTGGACGTGGCCTGGACCGGCAAGGGCTACCAGTTCGCGATGGATGCCAACCGCCAGGCATTCAACGGCATCCTCGACAATTCCGATTCGCGCCCGTTCCTGTGGACGGTGATGGGCTGGGCCGGCATCCAGCGCTATGCCGTGGCCTGGACCGGCGACCAGAGCAGCAGCTGGGACTACATCCGCTGGCATGTGCCGACCCTGGTGGGTTCGGGCCTTTCCGGCATGGCCTACGCCAGCGGCGATGTGGACGCGATCTTCGGCGGCAGCGCCGAGACCTTCACCCGCGACCTGCAGTGGAAGGCGTTCACCCCGGTGCTGATGGGCATGAGCGGCTGGTCGTCGAATGCGCGCAAGCACCCGTGGTGGTACGACGAGCCCTACCGCAGCATCAACCGCGATTACCTGAAGTTGAAGATGCGCCTGACCCCGTACATGTATGGGCTGGTGCGTGAGGCTGCGCAGACCGGTGCACCGCCGGTGCGTGGCCTGATGTGGGACAACCCGCGCGATCCGCACGCGCAGGATGAAACCTACAAGTACCAGTTCCTGCTCGGCCGCGACCTGCTGGTTGCACCGGTGTACCGCAGCCAGGCAGCCAGCCGTGGTTGGCGCCGCGACATCCACCTGCCCGCCGGCGGCTGGATCGACTACTGGGATGGCCGCCGCGTGCAGGCCGCCGCCGATGGCCGCCAGCTGGACCGCCAGGTGGACCTGGCCACCCTGCCGGTGTTCGTGCGTGCCGGTGCGATCCTGCCGATGTACCCGTCGATGCTGTTCGACGGCGAGAAACCTCTCGATGAAGTGACCTTCGACCTGTACCCGCAGGGTGATTCGCAGTACACGCTGTACGAAGATGACGGCAACACCCGCCGCTACCAGCAGGGCGAATCGAGCACGCAGCGGATCAGTGTGCAGGCGCCGGCACAGGGCAGTGGCCCGGTGCAGGTGCAGATCGATGCGGTACAGGGCCAGTACAACGGCCAGCTGGCACAGCGCCGCTATGGCCTGCGCGTGCTCAGCCGACAGGCGCCGCGTGCGGTGCAGGCCGCTGGCCGCGCGCTGCCGGCGCTGGCCGACGCGACCGCATTCAACAGCGCCAGCGAGGGTTGGTACTTCGATGCCAAGGAGCGTCGCGGCACCCTGCATGTACGCACCGCGGCGCAGGACATCCGCCAGCCGCTGCAGCTGCAGCTGGACTTCGCCGTCGCCGCAGCGGCCGCCGACGATGCCTATCCGGCTGCACCGGTGCTGGGCCGCGAACTGCCGGCCGACAGCCTGCTGGTGGTCAACCGCCCGGCCGAAGAACCCGGCCATGCGCTGGAAAATGCCTTCGATGATGATCCGGCCACCTGGTTCCGCAGCGTGCGCAACCAGGCCGTGCGCACCGGTGCCCATGAGTGGGTGATCGGCTTCGGCGAACGGAAGATGATCGATGGCATCGACATCGCGCCGCGCAACGACAAGAACTGGAAGCACGGCCAGGTGCGCGACTACGAGGTGTACCTGGGCGACAGCAACGGCGAGTGGGGTGAACCGATTGCCCGCGGCCACCTGCAGCTGAAGGAAGGCACGCAGCGCATCGACTTCCCGGCCCACGCCGGCCGCCTGCTGCGCTTCCGCGTGTTGAGCGTGCAGAACCCCGAAGGTGATGGTGCCTCCAGCACCGATCCGATGGTGACCGCTGCACAGGGCAGTGCGCGTGCCTTCGACGCGCTGCAACCGCGCGACGTCGGCCCGATTGCGCTGTCCACCTTCCACATCCTCGAACACCAGGAACCGGAGCGACCGGCCCGGCAGCGCTATCTCTCCGAGCTGCCGGTGCCGGCCGCGCTGGCCAGCCAGGTGCACGCCGACAAGGCGTTCACCGGCGACGCCGGCATGCGCATGAACGGCCTGCAGTTCCGCCGCGGCCTGGGCGTGTCCGCCAACAGCCGCATCGACCTGCGCCTGCAGGGGGGATGGCGCCTGCTGCGTGCCGACCTCGGCATTGACGACGCCTGCCGCACGGCCGGTGGCCTGCAGTTCCAGGTCTGGGGCGACAACCGCCTGCTGTATGACAGCGGCCTGGTGAAGGCGCCCGGCGTGGTCAAGCCGGAGCTGGACATCCGTGGCCTTTCCACCCTGAGCCTGCGCACGCTGGGTGCGCAGGGCAGCCAACCCGCCCAGGTCTGTGCCAACTGGGCCAACGCCGTGCTGATCGGCCAGGAGGGCGACTCCGCCAGCATCGTCGCCCCATGACCGCCACGTAACACCGCTCCTCCCCCGCCCATTCCGACTACGGCTTCACCACGACGGTGGGAGCCGTGGCCCGGGAGCGTTTTGCCCGCCGATCCACCATTCGCGCCGCACCCCTGCCAGGAGAGAACCCCGATGTTGCCCGCCCGCCACCACCGCCCCCCCTGTCGTTCGATCGCACCGTTGTCGCTGGCCATCGCCGGCGTGCTGTTGTCGGTCGCCGTTCCTGCCTTCGCCCAGGAGAGCAAGGACAAGGCCACCGACCTGGCCCGCATCGAGGTCACCGGTTCCAACATCCGCCGCACCGACGTTGAAACCGCCTCGCCGGTGCAGGTGATCAGCAAGCAGGACATCCAGAACATGGGTGCGCGAACGCTGCTGCAGGTGCTCGACAACCTGCCCGCCGCCCGGCCAGCGCAGCAGGACTCGCGCTCGCTGTTCACCGGCTCCGACGGCGCTTCGCAGGCCAACCTGCGCGGCCTCGGCGCACAGGGCACGCTGGTGCTGTTGAATGGCCGTCGCCTGTCGTACTACGGCGCGCCGGCGGGCTTCCAGACCCAGTTCGTCAACATCGATGCGATTCCCGCCGCCGCCATCGAACGCATGGAAGTGCTGACCGACGGCGCCTCGGCCGTGTACGGCACCGACGCGGTGGCCGGCGTGATCAACGTGATCACCAAGCGCAACTTCCAGGGCGCGGAGATCAGCTTCACCAACGACACCTCCTCGCGCATCGATTCCTACGGCGAGCGCCAGGCCAGCATCACCGCCGGCTTCGGTGACCTCACCGAGAACCGCTTCAACATCTACGGCGCGGTGAACATGTACCGCCGCGACGCGATTCCGCTGGCCGATTTCTATGACAAGCGCCCGGACCAGTACTACGTCAACAACCCCAACTACCTGAACAACCTGCGCCTGGGCGTGGGCAGCAAGCCGGGTGAGTTCAACCCGGGCAGCTATTTCGCGTTCGATCCGGTGACCGGTCGCCGCGTGCAGGAAGCCGCGCCGGGCTGCAAGAACGTGCTGACCAGTGAAGCGGCCGGCCCGCGTTGCGTCTGGGAAACCTGGATGAACAACGAGATCGACGCGGGCGCCAAATCCGAGCGCAACACCGCCTACCTCAACGGCACCTTCCTGGTGGGCGACAGCACCGAGATCTTCGCCGAGGCCACCTATACCGATATCGACCTGCGTGCCAACGGCGGTACCCCGCGCAGCTACGGCACCACCACCGGCAACCCGACCAGCTGGTTCTCGCGCGATACCGGCAACAACGTCAACCAGTTCCTGTATCCGTTCCTGGGCCCGAACAACGAGTACAACCACGCCAGCCCTGAGCTGAAGGCCATGATGGGTGGCGTGGTCGGCCTGCAGTACCTGCTGCAGGATGCCGGCGCCAACTACTTCGGCCAGCGCAACACCGACAAGAGCTACCGGGTGCTGACCGGCGCGCGTGGCAACGTCGGTGACTGGAACTGGGAAACCGCGTTCGCCACCGCCGGCACGCACTCGACCACCTACCAGACGATCAACGTCAACGTGAAGGGCTTCGAGAAGGCCTTCGGTCCTTACAGCATCGACCCGGGCACGGGCCGTGTGATCATCTCCGATCATCCGGCGTACAAGTTCGGTGAGATCAGCGAGGCCAACGCCGCACTGATCCGCGGCGCCTTCCCGACCTTCGACATCCAGTCGTGGACGCGCCTGCATACGCTGGATGGCAAGATCGAAGGCCCGCTGTTCCAGCTGCCGGCCGGTGACATGCGCGCCGCGTTCGGTTTCAACGCCAGCCGCGAAACCTTCTACACCCCCGGCAACGCCGACGCGGCCGCCGGCCTGATCACCCAGCAGGGTGGCTCGTGGTTCGATGGCGCGCGCAACACCTATGCGCTGTTTGCTGAAACGGTGGCGCCGATCACCGAGAAGCTGGAGCTGGACGCGGCCGTGCGCGTGGACAAGTACCCGAACTTCAGCGCCAACGTCGCGCCGAAGATCGGCTTCAAGTACCAGGCGTTCGACCAGCTGATGCTGCGCGGTACCTATTCCACCGGCTTCCGCGCCCCCAGCCTGGCCGAGTCCGGCAACGGCGGCGTGTACGCGCAGCTGGGCGGCTACCGTGATGAACTGCGCTGCGCCGAGACCAACGCCATCGCCAACCTGCTGCTGAAATCGCAGCGCGGCGGCGATGTCGACCTGGGCAAGAGCCTGCTCAACGTGGACTGCAGCCGCACCGTGGCCCGCATGACCCAGCCGAACCAGAACCTGAAGCCGGAGAAGGCGAAGATCGCCACGCTGGGCTTCGTCTACGAGCCGGCCAGCTGGCTGTCGGTGTCGGCCGATTACTGGTTCATCTACCGCGACAACGAAATCGTTGCCCCGGACTACCGCCGCGCTGAAGACATCATTTCCTCGTCGCGCTCGCCGATCACCGACAGCGACCGCGCCAATCTGGCGCAGCTGGCGGCGATGTGCGCCGACCCGGCAAGCGGTGTGAGCTGCCCGGGAACGCTGCCGGGCTACTCGGCCGGCAACGTGGCCAGCGTGGTGGGCCAGTACAAGAACCGCGGCAAGACCCTGATCGATGGCTTCGACATCGATGCGCGCAGCCGTTTCTCGCTGGGTGAGTGGGGCGGGCTGAACATCGGCCTGGCCGCCACCATCGCCAACCGCAACCGCTTCTACATGGATGAACAGAACGGCTGGTACTACGGCGACGTGGTGGGCTATTACAACAACCCGCGCCTGCGTGCGACGCTGAATGCCGACTGGACCTACAAGCAGGTCACCACCAGCATGTTCGTCAACTACGTGGGCGGCACCAAGTGGGCCACCGACCAGATCGACGAAGAAAGCAACAACAAGGAAACCTGCACCGGCGGTTACCTGGCCCTGGAAAAGAGCAAGTGCGATGGTGCACCGTCGTGGTGGACCGCCAACATGAGCGTCACCTGGCGCCCGGATGACGCGTGGAACCTGAGCTTCACCGTCAAGAACCTGTTCAACCGCCTGCCGTTCTACGATCCCAACAGTTTCCTGGGTGACTCCAGTGACTACGCCACCATCTTCGGTCGTGGTTACAGTGTGACCATCGGCTACCGGTTCAAGTAATTCCGTTTGCGTGACCAGGCGCGCCGGCCCAGGCTGGCGCGCCTTCAAGAGGAGAGTGTTTGCCATGAAGCGTAGGGAATTCATCGCGGCCAGCGCCGCTGTCGCCGCCAGCAGCCTGCTGCCGCAGACCCCGGCATGGGCACGTGGCCGCAAGGTACGCCTGGCCGTGATCGGTACCGGCATGCGTGGCCTGGTGCTGCTGAAGGAACTGGTGCGCCGCGACGACGTGGAGGTCGTTGCCCTGTGCGATATCGAGCCGATCATGCTCGGCCGCGCCGTGGAGATGGTCAGCAAGGCGGGCAAGCCCGCGCCGAAGACCTACGGCCAGGACCGCGACATCAACGCGTGGAAGCGCCTGCTGGAGCAGAAGGGCATCGATGGCGTGATCATCGCCACGCCGTGGGAGTACCACGCACCGATGGCGATTGCCGCGATGCAGGCCGGCGTGGCCGTGGGCTGCGAAGTGGTGGCCGGCATCACCCTGCAGGATCACTGGGACGTGCTGAAGACCCAGCTGAGCACCGGCACCCCGTACATGCTGCTGGAGAACGTCTGTTACCGCCGTGACGTGATGGCGGCCCTGCAGATGGTGCGGCAGGGTCTGTTCGGCGAACTGGTGCACCTGCAGGCCGGTTACCAGCACGACCTGCGCGGGGTGAAGTTCAACTCCGGCGACCCGAACCAGCCCTACGACAGCGGCGTGGAATTCGGCCCCAAGGGCTGGAGCGAAGCACGTTGGCGCACCGAACACTCGGTGGAGCGCAATGGTGAGCTCTACCCCAGCCACGGCATCGGCCCGTGCGCGATGTATACCGGCATCAACCGCGGCAACCGTTTCACCCACATCAACGCATTCGCCACCAAGGCGCGTGGCCTGCACGAATACACCGTAGCCAAGAGCGGCGGCACCACCCACCCCAGCACCAGGGTGAAGTTCAAGCTCGGCGACATCGTCACCACCACGCTGGCCTGCGAGAACGGCGAGACCATCCTGCTGCAGCACGACACCTCGCTGCCGCGACCGTATTCGATGGGCTTCCGCGTGCAGGGCACCAAGGGCCTGTGGATGGACGTGAACCATTCGATCCATATCGAAGGCCGCAGCCCGCCGCACCAGTGGGAAGAGTTCAAGAAGTACCAGGACCAGTACGAACATCCGCTGTGGAAGCAGAATGCCGACACCGCTGCCAGCGCTGGCCATGGCGGCATGGACTGGTTCGTGATCCATGCGTTCGTGGAAGCGCTGAAGGCCAAGGCGCCGATGCCGATCGACATCTACGACGCAGTGACGTGGAGTGCGATTACCCCGTTGAGCGAGCAGTCGATCGCCAACAGTTTCCAGACGTTGGAGTTCCCGGATTTCACCGCGGGCCTGTGGCAGAAGCGCAAGCCGATTTTTGCGTTTGACGGAAAGTACTGAGGTCTACACCCTTCCACGCTGTGACGGAGACGCCGGGCGATGCCCGGCGTTGCTGTATGTGGCGCCCCCCTGCCAAGCCCATGTTAGGCTCGGCTTCGTGCCGGACAGTTGATGTCAATCGACAGAGAGGAGCTGCCTGATGCGCCTGCTGACCTTCACCTGTCCACTTTGCGGCGCTGCCGGGCAGCGATTCCCGCTGCTTTCCGCATCAAGACGGCAGGCGAAGACGGCATGCAGGGGATGTGGCGTGGTGCTGCGCTCGGATCCCCGTTTGGGACTGCATACGCTCTACCTGCTTTATACGCAGATCGTCGTGCTGCTGGCTGCATTGCCCATGATCTCGGCGTATGCCTCGGGCCGATGGTTCTGGCTGGCTGCGATCTGGGCCGTGGTGTTGGTGTTGTCTTGGTTCCCCGGCGTGATCAGGCACGCACGAAGTCCGATCGTGCGCGCCTGGCGCGATCCCGATTACAGCTATGCGCGCAGGCCGGGCGCCACCACTACGCGCGCCGCTGCAAACTCTGGGCAGGGTAGCGATGTGCCAGGTGCCAGCCCATGATCCGACCGATCATTCTCCTCCTGACCGCAAGCCTGGCCGCGTGTGCATCGCACCCGGCCGATGCCGTGCAGTGTCCCGAGGCCACGATCACCTACGTCGGCAGTGAAACCGTGGATGCCGTGGTCCTTGGCAGGTTCCAGATCACTACGGAGGGATCGCAGGCATTACGGCTGCCACTGGCCAGCGTGGATCGGCAGGCGCATGCACACGCGGTATCGACCGATATCCGCGACGAACACGGTCTGGCCTGGCGTCCCTTCAGTGTTGTTCTGGAAGAGCTCAAGCCGCCGGCGGCGGACCTGGTGGTTGCACGTGGTGAGATTGAAACCTTCCTGTACGACGGCAAGGGCGCCTTCCTGCCCGGTGCCGTGCAGAAAGGGCAGGAGCTTTCCATCGTCGTGCGCGATCTTCAAGGTTGCGCACATCGCTCGATGCCGTTCGCTCCTGAGCCGCGTTGACGTGGAAGCGCAAGCGAGAGGCCTGGAGTGACGGGTACGAGCAGAGAAAGATGGCGCGCCCGGAGGGATTCGAACCCCCGACCAATGGCTTCGGAAGCCACTACTCTATCCGGCTGAGCTACGAGCGCGTGGTGGAACCGCCGCGCCGTCGGCCAGGGCCGGGGCGGGCATCGCAACGCAATGAGGCGGTGCGGGATGGGCATTCTATCCAGTTTCGCCGCACAAATCTCCCCCCGCCGGCAAAGTCGGTCCGAAGGCACAGGAGTATCCTAGTGTCATGGCTGATACCCCCCTTTCCGCGCCGCATCCGGCGCCGACGCCGCGTTGGCGGCATTACTGGTCCCTGATGCGCGCCGATCGCCCGATCGGCACGCTGCTGCTGCTGTGGCCCACCTGGTGGGCGTTGTGGCTGGCCGCTGGCGGCCTGCCGCCGCTGTGGACCCTGTTCGTGTTCACCGCTGGCGTCTGGCTGACCCGCTCGGCCGGTTGCGTCATCAACGACTACGCCGACCGCTGGCTCGACCCGCACGTGGAGCGCACCAAGGCGCGACCGCTGGCGACTGGTGCGATCAGCGGCCGTGCGGCGCTGGCGCTGTTCGCGGTGCTGATGCTGGTGGCCTTCGGCCTGGTGCTGACCCTGAACGGCCTGACCATCGCCCTGAGCTTCATCGGCGTGTTCCTGGCGGCCAGCTATCCCTACCTGAAGCGCTACACCCATCTGCCGCAGGTCTACCTGGGCATGTCCTTCGGCTGGGGCATCCCGATGGCCTTCGCCGCCGTGCAGGGCGAGGTGCCGATGCTGGGCTGGCTGCTGTATGCCGGCAACATCCTGTGGTCCACCGCCTACGACACCTGGTACGCCATGGTCGACCGCGAAGACGACCTGAAGATGGGTTCGCACTCCACTGCGATCCTGTTCGGCGATCTGGACCTGGTCATCCAGGGCGTGCTGTACGCGCTGTTCCTGGCCACGATGGCGCTGGTGGGCGTGCGCGGCGGGCTGGGTGGGTACTACCTGGCCGGCGTAGCGGTGGCGACGCTGCTGGTGGTGTACGAGTTCTGGATCTGCCGCAACCGCGAGCGTGGGCCGTGCTTCAAGGCCTTCCTGCACAACAACTGGGTGGGTGCCGCGCTGTTTGCCGGTATCGCCGTGGATCTGGCGCTGCGTTGAGAAGGCCGCCGGGCATGGCCAGGCGCTACCCCGCGCCATGTGCACGGGTCGGAATCCTCGGCCGAACTGGTAGCGCCGGGCCATGCCCGGCGGGCGGTCACCTACGACCAATAGGTGGCTGACAGCCCGCACCCCACCGCCCAGAATCAGGCCATCGAACCTGGGAGGGTAGGTGATGGCCTCGACGGCAGCAGTACAGGACGGCTGGATGGCGCGCGCCGCGCTGCGCTCGGCCGCCTGGGCGGAAAAGTGGTTCCCCGATGCGTATGTATTCGCGGTGCTCGGCGTGGTCATCGTCGCGTTGGCGGCGATGGGCTTCGGCGCCACCCCGCGGGCCACCGCCAGCGCCTTCGGCGACGGCTTCTGGAGCCTGATTCCCTTCACCATGCAGATGGCCTTCGTGGTCATCGGTGGTTATGCGGTAGCCACTGCACCGGTGGTCGCGCGCTTCATCGACTACCTGGCCCGGGTGCCACGCACCGGTCGTGGTGCCGTGGTGTACGTCGGCCTGGTCAGCATGCTGGCCTCGCTGCTCAGCTGGGGCTTCTCGTTGGTGTTCGGCGGCCTGCTCGTGCGCGCGCTGGCCCGCCGCACCGAGCTGCGCATGGACTATCGGGCTGCCGGTGCCTCGGCCTACCTGGGCCTGGGCGCGGTGTGGGCGATGGGCCTGAGTTCGTCGGCGGCACAGCTGCAGGCCAACCCGGCCAGCATGCCGCCGGGGTTGGTGGAGATCACCGGCGTGCTGCCGTTCACCGAAACCATCTTCCTGTGGCAGTCGATCGCGTTGACCTCGGTGTTGATCGTGGTTTCGCTGCTGATCGCCTGGCTGACCGCGCCGGCTGCCGGCAGTGCGCGTACCGCCGAAGATTTCCCCGGCGCGGCGCAGGCCGAACCGGAGCCGCTGCAGCGCCGCACCCGTCCGGGCGAGTGGCTGGAGTACAGCCCGTTGTTGACCGTGCTGCTTTCGCTGCTGGCCTTCGGCTGGCTGTTCAACGAATTCGCCAACAAGCCCCTGGTCAGCGCGATCGCCAACCTCAACACCTACAACTTCATGTTCATCTCGCTGGGCCTGCTGCTGCACTGGCGCCCGCGCAGCTTCCTCAACGCGGTGGCCAAGGCGGTACCGAGCACCACCGGTGTGCTGATCCAGTTCCCGCTGTACGGCGGCATCGCGATGATCCTCACCCACGCTGCCGGTGGCGACGGTGAGACGCTGGCGCACCGGCTGTCGAGCCTGTTCGTGCACGTGGCCAGCACCGATACGTTCGCGCTGGTGATGGGTGTGTACTCGGCGGTGCTGGGCTTCTTCGTACCGTCCGGTGGCGGTAAGTGGATCATCGAAGCGCCCTACGTGATGCAGGCCGCGAACGAGCTGAAGGCGCACCTGGGCTGGGCGGTGCAGGTCTACAACGCGGCCGAAGCGCTGCCGAACCTGATCAATCCGTTCTGGATGCTGCCACTGCTGGGCGTGCTCGGCCTGAAGGCCCGCGACATCGTCGGCTTCACGTTCATCCAGCTGCTGGTGCACATCCCGCTGGTGCTGGGGTTGCTGTGGCTGCTGGGCATGACCCTGGCCTACGTGCCGCCGGTGATGCCGTAGCGCAAGCACGGGGTCATGTGGGGTCAGAGCCTCTGCGCTGGAGAGGATCCGACCCCGGGGGCAGATCCCTTTCGAAGGAAGGGCTCTGACCCCGGAGACCCTCAGCCAGCCGCCGCCTGCTTCTCGATCTCGGCCTTGCGCAGCAGGAAGCGCTGCAGCTTGCCGCTGGGCGTTTTCGGTAGTTCCGCGACGAACGCCACCTGGCGCGGGTACGCATGGGCGGACAGCCGGCGTCGCACATGCTGCTGCAGTTCCTGCGCCAGCGTGTCGCTGCCGCTGAACCCAGCGCGCAGGATCACGAACGCCTTGACGATCTCGGTGCGCTCTGGATCGGGTACGCCGATCACCGCCGTTTCCGCCACCGCAGGGTGTTCCATCAGCACGCTCTCCACATCGAATGGACCGATGCGATAGCCCGAGGAGGTGATCAGGTCGTCCGAGCGACCGATGAAACTGATCGAGCCGTCGTCCTCGCATTCCACCGAATCACCGGTGAGGTAGTAGCGATCGCCCAGCGCCGGTGTGTCGGCACCGTAGTAGCCGGTGAACCACATGATCGGCGACTGCTGCAGGTCCACGGCGAGGATGCCGGGCGTGCGCGGCGGCAGTTCGTTGCCGGCATCATCCAGTACCGCCACGCGGTAACCGGGCATCGCAAAGCCCGATGATCCCAGCCGCACGGCGTGGTCCAGTGCGTGGTGGTTGTTGACCACCATGCCGGTCTCGGTCTGGCCGTAGTGGTCGAGCACCGTGGTGCCCAGATGGGCGGCGAACCAACGGGCGATCTCCGGGTTCAGCGGTTCGCCGGCGCTGCTCACCACCCGCAGCTTGCCGTTGATGGCCGCACTGGCCTCGGGCCCGGCGGCGATGATCTGCCGGTACGCTGTGGGCGAGCCGGCAAGATTGGTGACACCCAGCCGCGCGACGATGTCGTTCAGCCCCTGCACGCTGAAACCGGCTTCGCTGAAGGTGGTGGCCTGGCCCAGCAGCAGCGGGCCGATCACGGCGTAATACAGCCCATAGGCCCAGCCGGGATCGGCGATGTTCCAGAACACGTCCTCTGGGCGCAGGTCCACGGCCAACTGCATGTAACTGGCGAAGGCCAGCAATGCGCGCAGCGGCACCGGCACGCCCTTGGGGCTGCCGGTGGTGCCGGAGGTGGACAGCAGTGCCATCAGCGCATCGCCGCGCAGCATCACCGGCGCGAAATCAGGTGTGGCATCGGCCGTGCGTGCGGTCCAGTCGATGTCGCCGGCACGTAGTGTCTGCTCCGGTGCCAGGAGGGTGGCGACCGGCGGGCAGCCATCGACCTCGTCCAGCTTGCTGCGGTTTGCGCTGTCGGTCACCACCAATGCGGTGCGCCCGGTTTTCAACCGTGTTTCGATGGCCTTGGGGCCGAACGCAGTGAACAGCGGCTGGTAGATCGCACCTACCCGCCAGGTGCCGAGGATGGTCGCCAGCAGGTCCGGTGTACGCGGCAGCAGGCCGGCCACCACATCGCCCTTGCCGATGCCCTGCGCGGCCAGCACCTGGGCAACACGCGCAGAGGCATCGCGCAGGTCCTCGAAGGTGTATCGATGCAGGGCACCGTGGGCGTCCACCCAGCGCAGCGCCAGCGCATTGCGGCCGCAGTGGCGGTCGCAGCACTCCACGCAGGCGTTGATGCCGGTCTGCAGGTCACCGTGCAACTGTCGCTGTCCGCGCTCGATGCTGAAATCGGCCAGTGCCTGTTCGTAGGTGGGGCGTGCTGCAGTGTCGCGGGCCATGCGCATCTCCGGGGTGACGTCACTCCGACGATAGGCGGCGGCCCTGCATGCTGCAAATGGGACCATGGGCGTAGGCCGCCGCTGCGCGCGCCGCGGCGGGCAAGAACGCTGAATGCGTTCGTTTCCGGCTGCAGCATGACGACATGCCAAACCCGCATGAATCCTTCAGTCGCTTGTGCCGCAAGGGCTGGCGCCGGTTCATTCACGCACGTACACATGGGTGTAGCCCGCTCACAACGCATGGTTAACCCATCGCTGCCGACGATGGCCCCGTCCACCGCATTCCGCGCGTGGCATTTGGAGATCGGACATGGCACAGCAGAACCAGAACCCGAACCAGAAGCAGCAGGGCCAGCAGAACCAGCAGGATCAGCAGCAGGGGCGCGGCCGCGACCAGCAGCAGCAACAGCAGCAGGAACAGCAGAAGCGCAACCAGAACCAGCAGCAGGGCGGGCAGGACGAGGAAGAGTGATCCTGGCAGCCGCCATCCATCACCGACGAAGCCCCGCCCCGCGCGGGGCTTCGCTTATTTCAGTACGCCGATCCGCTGCAGCACCGGTGCTGCAGCCATGTCGTTGGGGTTGGTACCGGGCAGGCCCTGCGGCACCTCCATGCCCATGCCGCGATACAGATCAACCCAGTGCCGGGAGATCTCACCGGTCTGCGGGTTGCGGAAGTTCATCGGCTGCAGTGCGAACACATGGTGCGCACGGAACGCGCGCTCGATGAAATCCGAGCAGTAGTAACTGTCGTCGTTCAACACGTAGGCAGTGTTGTACGGTTTGCCCAGCATCGTGCGCGCGGTGGCCACGGCATCGGCGATGGCATTGTCCGGCGGCGCACGCAGGCGATAGACCACGATCTGCCGCTGCTTGCCTTTCGCGTCCTCGCGGAACTGTTCCAGCGTCTGGCGGCGCGAGCCCTTCTCATCGGCGTGCAGCACCTCCCAGCCCTGCGGTGCGGAAGCCACCAGCGCGACATGGTCGAAGCTGGGCGCGCCTTGTTTTCCGGTCGCATCGTCGATGGCCGCACTCAGGCCGCCATGGCCGGCGGTGACGAACAGCAGGTCGCCTTCCTGGACCTCCAACGCGGCCACCGAGCAGGGCCACAGCGCAGGTACCAGCAGGGATAAGACAAGCAGGAATACGCGCATCGGGCCAAGGTCAAAGCGGGGGGGCGGGGTAGTCTAGCGGCAGCCGCGACGACGATGGCTTCAATAGTAATGTGATATCCATCTCATTTCTGAGTGTCGGGATATTCCTGACAGCGTGTGTTGAAACTGAATTGACAAAGGCATGGCTATCCTTGCCTCCCTACCGCGCCGGAACCGCGCGCGACCGCCCGGAATCAGGAGGATCCCGTGAACCAGCTTCGCCCCGTTGCCCTGCTTGCCCTTGCGTTGGGGCTTGCGCTGTCGGGCTGCAAGCCCGCCCCGCAGGCTGCCCCCGCTGATGCCGCCGCACCCGCTCCGACCAGCACGGCCACGACGCCCGTCGCACCGGGCGCCACGACCGCGGCAGAGGCCGCTGGCAACTGCCCCCATCCGGTCTTCGACGAGTTCCTCAAGCACTTCGGCAACGAGATCGCGTTGCAGGAAACGTCCACGGCCGATCCGCTGCTGGACAGCCACATCGACGCCGAAGCCGAGCCGGAGCCGCGCGCGGTGGAGGAGAAAGTGCCACTGGCCAAGGTCGAATGGCCGGTGATGCCGGATCCGGCCACGCTGCAGCGGCAGGGTCGCCAGATGCAGGTCACCCGCCTGCCCGACGGACAGGTGCAGGTGCAGATGCGCACTCCCGATACCAGCGACCAGCAGACCTACACCTTTGCCCAGAAGCCGTGCTGGCAGCTGGTCAAGCGTGAGGACGAATCGATCTGATCCTCCGCGCGACCGCCTGCGGGGGTCGCGTGGTTCACCCCAAGGAGCATCGCATGCGCCTGTTTTCCGTTGCCCCCGTGCTGGCCCTGATGCTCGCTGCCTGCAGCGGCCCGGAGGCATCCGCGCCGGCGGCGACCCCTGCTTCTTCGAACCCGGCAACGACGCCGGCCGCACCTGCCGCCGCGGCCGCATCCCTTCCCACCTCCCCTACGCGCGATGAGACCGGCATGCATATCGATTGCCAAGGCACCCGCCTGCACCTGGCGGCCCTGCCCACCCAAGACACGGACGCTTCCCGGCTGACCACGCTGGAAATCGAAAAGGACGGCACACGCCAGGCCATTGCCGTACCCAAGGAAATGGACGGCTACACCGCCGTCGGCCTGGCCTGCGTGCAGGACCGGAGCGGCACGCCGTATTTCGTCGTGCAGTACGGTGAACTGCCGTTCGGCTGCAGCTTCTGCGAGTGG
The DNA here is from genome assembly GCF_058783335.1 of Stenotrophomonas sp. FW305-C-20-S1. Classification (NCBI taxonomy): domain Bacteria; kingdom Pseudomonadati; phylum Pseudomonadota; class Gammaproteobacteria; order Lysobacterales; family Lysobacteraceae; genus Stenotrophomonas; species Stenotrophomonas sp. FW305-C-20-S1. The sequence goes on from NZ_JBYTEK010000022.1 coordinate 60,102, forward strand.
TACTACCTGTACGACGCCAGTGGCCGCCAGCTGACCCACAGCACGCCGCCGCTGCGTGGCACGGAAGGCGATGAGCAGGAGCCCAACAACGACGAGTACGAGAAGCTGATCGACACGCTCGGCATCAAGCACCCGGAGGTGAACTACATCGAAGACTGAGCGCAGCGGCAGGACGTCGCATGTGCGCTGCGAGCGCAGTACCGCAACACCGGAAGTACCAGGAGCAGTACCCCTTAAGGAAATTCCCTTTTTCATAGAATGGATAGCACAGACATGGCAGACATCTACCAGGACATGGTCCAGCCCCGCGGGGCGGCCTACAGCAGTGACCGCATCAAATCGTGGAGCCACTACCGCGAGCCGATCGACCAGAGCGACGGGCGCCTGCACGGGAACTCCCGCCGGTGGGGCGATGCGACCCCGGAGATACAGTCACGGGTGATCGACACGCTCATCGAGTCGGCGCGCGAGAAGGGACTGACCCCGCGCGAAACCGCACACGTACTGGCCATCGCCCGCGTGGAATCGGGATTCAACCCCGATGCTGCCGCAGGCACCACCTCGGCCTCGGGCCTGGGCCAGTTCATCGACAAAACCGGCAATCACTACCACCTCAACAACCGCAACCGCTTCGACGTCGGCGCCCAGTCCAATGCATTGGTTGACCACTACATCGACAACCGCAACCTGGCACACAAGCGCGGCCAGGGCGAGGAATACATCTACAAGTACCATCACGATGGCCCGACCCGCGATTACGGCGGCCTCAACCTTTCCGAAAAGAAGGTGATGCCATACGTGGACAGGTACGAGCAGTTCGTGGAGCAGCGCCTGGCGCAGACCCACGGCCAGTCCCATGGTGGACAGACCGCAGCCGCCGTGGGCGCCGCTGCACAGGCGCAGGCCAAGCCGGCAGCGGCACATGCTGAAGGCCAGACCCGCAACTTCGAGCAGACCATGCAGGTGATGCTGCCCCCGCAGAACGGGGTCAAGCCGCACGTTACCGGTGAGTTCGGCGAACACCGTGCGCACAAGCCGCACGGCGGCACCGACTTCAACTACGTCGGTGGCCAGCACGGCCGCAACCTGCAGCATCCGACCGTCAATGCGCCGATTTCCGGCACGGTGACCTTTGTCGGTGGCGACTACGGCACGGTGAAGATCAGAGATGCGCAGGGCAACTCGCACGAGATCCTGCACCTGCAGTCGACCCAGGTGAAGGAGGGCCAGCCGATCAAGGCCGGCGAACCGATCGGCACCATGGGTGGGCGTGGCCCCGGTGGTGCAGGGCAGTATGCCCAGCACGTGCATTACCAGTTGAAGGATCCGCACGGCAAGCTGGTCAGCCCGCAGGATTTCTGGGACCAGGGCAAGCTGAAGGAAACCGGCAAGGGTGGCCATGCGCACGATGGCGACCACGGCGGTGTACTGCGCCAGGGCGCCAAGGGCGAGGAAGTGACTGCCATGCAGAAGGAGCTCAACCGCTTGGGCGTGCGCGACAGCCACGGCAACCGGCTGAGCGAGGATGGCAACTTTGGTGCCAATACCCGCGATGCGCTGACTGCCTACCAGAAGCAGCAGGGGCTCTCCGCCGACGGCGTGGCCGGTCCGGCCACGCTGGGCAAGCTGGCCGAAGGCCGCAGCCATGCCGAGGCGGCGCCGAAAGGGCCGCAACTGGGCGACAAGGCGCATCCGGATACGCCGCTGCACAACGCGATCCGCGGCCACATGCCGGGCATGATCTGCAACGAGATGGCCGCCCATGTGACTGCCCAGGCCAAGGCCGCCGGCATCGATTCGCCGGAGAAGCTGCAGGGCGTGACCTTGCAGGATGGCAAGGCATTCGTGATGGGCACCGTTCCCGGCTTCCGCACTGCGGTGGACATGACCCAGACGGCGCCAAGCGTGCAGGAGACCAGTGCTGCACTGCTGGCCAAGCATGAGCCCTCGCAGCAGCACGTACAGGACGAGCAGCAGCGAGTGGCCATGGGCCGTTGACCGCTGCCTGACAAGAGGTGTGTGGTAAAGGAGGCCGGCCGGGGCGACCCGGCCGGCTTTTCCCTTTCCGGGGTGAGGAAATACACGGATGCCGTTCCGAAGCATGTGTACCACCGTCATTGCCGAGCAACGGGTCGGCCCCACGTCGTGCTCTGCACGTGCAGAGCGCGGAAGCGCCATGAGCCCGGTGCCGCAGGCGCGCGTTGCCAGGCCGTGGGCATGGCTTGCACTGCTGCTCTGCCTGCTGCCGCTGCTGGCGCTGGCGGCAGCCCCGGTCCCAGCGTTGAATGACCCGGTGGTGGACACCGCCAATGCGCTGTCCGCCAGCACCCGCGCCGCGCTGCGCGAGCAGGCATTGCAGCTGCAGGCACGCAAGGGCGCGCAGCTGCAGGTGCTGGTGGTGCCCAGCGTTGGCGAGGAAGGCATCGAAGCTTATGCGCAGCGGGTCTTCGACCAATGGCAGCTGGGCCGCGCCGGTGTCGATGACGGCGTACTGCTGCTGGTGGCGGTGCAGGATCGGCGTGTACGCATCCAGACCGGCTATGGCCTGGAAGGCACCATTCCCGATGCCTATGCCGCGCGCATCATCGACAAGGCGATCGTGCCGCGGCTGCGCGAGGGAGACCTGGACCAGGGCGTGCTGGACGGCACCGAGGTGCTGGTGGCGCTGGTCGACGGCGAGCAACTGCCGCCCTGGGAAGATACGTCGGCACGCAACGTGTTGCCCGCGGACTGGCGCACGGGGGATTCGGTCGTCGCGCTGACGTTGCTGGCGGGCTTCGTGGCCGGTCTGTGGCGATCGCCACCGCGTCTGCTGGCGACGAGGACCGAAGCTGATTTCATCGGTAACCGCCGCGAGCGGCGGCGCAAGGCACTGGCAGCCAATGCGGCGATGCCCAGGTCAACGTGGCCGACATTGCCTGCGTGGGGCAGACCGCTGCTGGTGACGGCGGTGATCGCCGCGGGGGGGCTTTCTGCGTCGCTGCTGCTGCCGCGCCACGTGCTGCCGGCGTTGGTCTTCGTGCTGCTGCCCGCCGTACCGGTGGCAACCCTGCTGGGCTGGTGCTGGCGACGCAGCGGCGGCGTACGCAACGTGCTGTACGGCATGCTGGCCGTCAGCACCGGCTTCTTCGCGGTGATGCTGGTACGCGGCCAGTTGCCGCCCAGCCTTGCGCTGCACACGCTGCTGAACCTCGCGGTCGGCATCGCCGCCATGCTGGTGTTCTTCCTGGTGCAGGCCGGTCGCGCGCGTTGGCGGAAGAACCGCAACAGCTTCGCCATCCGCTTGGTGGTGCTGGTGCTGCTGAGCGGTGGCTATGCGCTGGGCGCGCTGCTGGCCATCGACCGTGCCGGCGACGAGAACGCCCGCGTGCTGGCGACGATCGTGTCCAGCATGGGCACGCTGTTCCTGTACTTCATCTGGGTGTTTACTCTGCTGCCCGGCGAAAAAGCCCGCGGCGGCCGGGGGTCGTCCAGAGGCTACCGCTCCTCGTCCAGCACCTCGTCGTCCAGTGCGTCCTCGAGCAGTTCCAGCGACTGGTCCGGTGGTGGCGGCCGCAGCGGTGGCGGTGGCGCCTCGGGCAGCTGGTAACTCAGGCCGCCTGCACCCGCCAGCCCAGCGCGGCATCGTGCAGCTCGCCGCTGCCGCTCACATCGGCCACCTGCAGCTGCAGGCCCTGCGCGTTGGGCAGGTCCTTCTGCTCGGGGAACCAACGGCGATCGGCAGCGACCACGATCAACAGGCCCTCGTCATCACCCATCGGCGCGAACTGGGGCGACGGCGGGCTGATCGGCCGCAGGCCGAAGCGCTGGTTGGATTGTTCGCGCACCGCATCGACATCATGGCTGGGCAGGCCGACCTCGCTCAGGCAGGTCAGTTCGCTGCCATGGAAGGCGCCACTGCGGTCGCTGGCCGGCAAGCGCCTGCGGCCGATCAGTTCCAGTATCAGGCCATCGGGTCCGGTGAAATACACCGATTGCGACTGCCAACTGCTTTCCAGTGCGAAGTAGTCCAGCCCTTCCGGATTGCATTGCAACGGCGTGCGTGCGCGCAGCCAGCTCATGGCGTCGGCGAAGCGGTTGTCCGGCACATTGAAGGCCAGGTGCACGCCGCCTACCGGACGGCCATTCGCCGGTTGCAGCTGGATCGTGCTCCAGCCAATGCGGACCTGGTCGCCGGCCACCTCCAGCTGCAGCACGTCGCGGAAGTACGCGGCGACGCTGGCAACATCGGATACCGGCAGAGAAAGATGCAACAGGCGCATGATCGATCCTCCGTGGAGCGCTGGGTGCAGTGTAGTCCCGCGCATCTTCGCGCCGCGTCATCACCTGTGCAACGAATCGTTGTTGCCAGCCCTGGCATCGAGCCGTGCTCGACTGTCTTCAGCGCAAGGCTTCCCCGAAGAAGCGCACCGCGTCTTCCACCGCCACCGCATGCGTCTGCACCTTCGGTACCGCAGTCATGCACAGCGCCTGCAGCCGCTCATCTGCCAGTGGCGTGCAGGCAGACAGGAAATCGTAGTGGCCGACACCGGGCAGCGCGTGCAGCGTTGCTTTCGGAATCAGCGCCACCGCCACATCACCGTTGGTCACCGGCGGCGCCACTTCATCCGCTGAACCCAGCACGATCATCACCGGCTGCCGCAACACCTTCAGCTGCTTCGGTGCAAACGCCTGCACGATGGCGGGCGCCAGCACGAACACCGCGCGCACGCCGGCAATCGAACGATCATCCTGTGCATGCTGCACGTACGGTTGCAGTTGTGGTGACGCCGCCGCAGCAAGACGCGTCGCCATCGTATGCGCGGCCGCTTCCTGCTGCGGCCTGCACACGCCGTCGTCCGGGTGCGCCTGGCAGAACGCCAGCAGCCGCGTCATGTCCGGCCGTGCGCCGGCGCTGAGCAGTGCGGTGAAGCCACCGGCGGAATAACCCACCACGCCCAGCCGCGACGCATCAACATGTGGCCCCAGCTGCGGGTCGGCCTGCACGGCCGCCAGCGCCGCCTTCAGGTCGTCGGCGCGCAGCCAGGTCAGCACGCTGCCGGCCAGCGTCATCTCATCGGCGCCGTTGTTGCCGGGGTGGTCCACGGCGATCGCCAGGTAGCCAGCCCGCGCCAGCGCGGTGCCCAGCCACCCCATCATGCGCGCGGTGCCGCCATTGCCATGCGACAACAACAGGGTTGGCAGGCGCCCGCCGGCAATGGGGGCATCCTTCGCCGCGCGCCCCACCTCGAACAGCGGCGCATCCGGTGGCCCGATGGTCAGCGGCGTTTCTTCGCTGCCTGCCATTGCCGGGTACCACACGGTGAAGCGCAGCACCTCGCGCCGAGCACCGTCGCGGATCGCCGCGCTGCTCAGCGTTGTCACGCCATGACGTTCACCGGCAATGGTGGGAGCGGCCGCCATTGCCATCGGCGCCAGAGCAGCCAGCAGCAGTGTCAACATCCATCGTGTCGCGCGCATCATCGGTTTCTCCGGGTCAGTCAGGACGGTGATCGACCGGCAGCCAGATCTCCACGCCGCCATGGCCGGTATGCTCGTCGAAGCGGGTGTCGTAGCGTTCAAGATCCGGCGCGTTGGCCAGGTGGAGGTCGCTTGCCGGCAGGTACTGGTCCAGCAGCCAGAACCAGGTCGAGCGGATTGTGGAGATATGGCCGCCATGCCAGGCCACCAGGTAACGGCGCGCAGGCACATCCACCCGCTGCCAGTGTGCAGGCACCGATGGCAGTGCATTCACCGGCAAGGCTGCGATGTAGTCGAAGCCACCCTCGTCGTCGCTGTTGCAGCACACACCGAAACTGACCGGCGCCGGTGTTGGCCATTCGCGATTGAGCTGTGCCCACTGCCCGGGAATCGCACCGCCGCTGTCGCGGCTGTGGCGCATGCCGATGCCGGCCACCTGGAAGGGCGTGCAGTCGATCAGCCTGGGCGCCTCGGTGCAGGCCTGTGGCGCGTCGTCGAGGCGGATCGCGTGCACCAGTGCCAGTTCCTGCAGGCCCCGCTCGCGCACGCGCTCCGGGGTCTGCCCGAACTGCTCGCAGAAGGCACGGGTGAACGCGGCATGCGTGCTGTAGCCGGCTGCCAACGCCACCTGCAGGATGTCGCCGGCACCGTTGGCCAGCTGTTGCGCGGCGGCGGTCAGGCGACGTCCACGCAGGTAGCGCACCACCGAGGTGCCGGTGCGGGCCTGGAACAGGCGTGACAGGTGGAAGGGCGACAGTCCGGCGGCTGCCGCGATGTCGGCCAGCGCCAGCGGCTTGTCGACATGGCTTTCGATGTACCACAACGCTTTGCCGGCTGCGCTCATCGCGCTTTCCCTCGTTCGAATGCCGGGCAGCGTACCGGATCGACGGGGTGGGGCGCTTAGCAGTTCTTGCGCCGGCAGGGCTTTGCGTTTGCCGTTGCACCGGCAACAATGCGGTCTTCATGGACACGATCGAGGCCAGGGACATGCCGGAAGTCACCGCTATCAGCCAGACCGCGCAGATCGCCGCATGGTGATGATCATTGCGATTGCCCTGCTGCCGGCGCTGCTGCCACTGGCGCTGCTGGTGCTCATGTGGCGGCGGGCACCGCGCTGGCGCGGGGACCCCTGGCTGTACCGGGTGATGTTCTCATTGCTGGCAGCACTGCTGGCGCCCACGTTGTTGATGGCAGGCCATGGCGGCCTGCCGTGCCCCACCATCGGTGGCCTTGTGCTGGTGCTCATGGACCTTGAGTGGATCGGCCAACTGCAGGTGAACCTGATTGCCTTCGGAACCGAGGACACTGCCATCCTCTCCGCGCCTTTCCTGTTCGTTTTCGCGATCGCGCTGTTCATCCCGCTGCGCACGGCGCGGCCCGCCGTCTTCGGCTTCGACGACGACACTGCCGGATAGCACAGAGCCCGGCATGGGCGGCGGCTGCACCTCCAGCGGTCGCAACTGTCGTCTCCACGTCATCGCTGCTTCACATCCCGCCCCGAGACTGCGCGCCTTGTCCAGGTCCCACCTGGCCCTGTCGTGCCTTCCCGGAGTCCTGCCGTGCATCGTTCGAAGCTGTCGCGTTCCATCCTCCTCGCCCTTGGTCTGGTCAGCGCAGGAGGCGCGATCGCTGCAGATGCCGGAACGGCAGGCACCAGCAGCAGTGGCAACGCCGCTGCGCCCGCCCAGCTCGATGCGATGCTGGTCACCGGTACCCGTGCCTCCAACCGCACCCAGTTTGAAACCCTGGCGCCGGTGGACGTGTTCACCAAGCAGGACATCCAGTCGGTCGACTCCACCGACCTGAAGGACGTGCTGGCGCAGCTGGTGCCTTCGTTCGTGGTGCAGCGCCTGCCGATGGCCGATGGCCAGGTGTTCGTGCGCCCGGCCACGCTGCGTGGCCTGTCGCCGGACCAGACGCTGGTGCTGGTCAACGGCCGCCGCTTCCATCGCAGTGCCTTGCTTGGCAACCGCGGCGCACAGGCCGCCGACCTGGCGCAGATTCCAACCAGCGCCATCAAGCGCATCGAAGTGCTGCGCGATGGCGCGTCGGCGCAGTACGGTTCGGATGCCATCGCCGGTGTCATCAACATCATCCTGGAGGACAGCCCGGGCACCGAGATCACTGCGGGCTATTCGCAGTACGCGCAGGGCGATGGCGGCTCGCGCGACTTCAGTGCGCGCACCGGCTGGGCGCTGGGTGACTACGGCAGCCTCGCCCTGTTCGCCGAATCGTCCAACTCCGACGCCACCTCACGCACGCGCCAGCGTCCCGACGCCATCGCCTTCCAGGCCGCGCATCCCGAACTGGACGTGCCCAACCCGGTGCAGCGCTGGGGCCAGCCGGAGCTGGAAAGCCGCCGCGTGGGCTTCAACCTGAAGGCCAATGCCAGCGACACCCTGGAGCTGTATGCCTTCGGCCTGTACAGCCACAGCGACGGCGTCAGCGATTTCAACTGGCGCAACCCCGATACCACCACCGGCGCGTACCGTACGACCAGCATCTTCCCGGGCTGGAACCTGCGCTCGCTGTATCCGGTGGGCTTCAGCCCGCAGTACGGCAACACCCAGAACGACCTGCAGCTGGTCGCGGGCCTGCGGGGTGAGATCACGCCCAAGCTGCGCTGGGACCTGAGCGCCTCGTATGGCCGCAATGCCATCGACTACAGCCTGGACAACTCCATCAACGCCTCGTTGGGCCCGGACAGCCCGACCTCCTTCGACCTCGGCCGGCTGACCCAGACCGAGAAGAACGCCAATGCGGACTTCAACTACGAATGGGACGTGGCTGCGCTGTCGAAGCCGGTCAACGTCGCCTTCGGTGCCGAATTCCGCCAGGAGACCTACCAGGTGCGCGCCGGCGACCCGGCCTCGTATGCGGTAGGCCGTGGCGCTGCGGCGGGCCTGGAAGCCAATTCCAATGGCGCGCCGGGCTTCTCGGCCAGCCAGGCCGGGCAGTGGAGCCAGCGCAGCAAGGCCGCCTACGTGGACATGGAAGTGCCGCTGGGCGAGCGCTGGAGCATCGGCGCGGCCGGTCGCTATGAAGACTTCTCCAGCTTCGGCAGCACGGTGGATGGCAAGCTGTCGGCACGTTTTGCGATCACCCCGGACGTGGCGCTGCGCGGCACGCTCTCCACCGGCTTCCGCGCGCCCACGCCGGCCCAGCTCAACACCACCAGCACCACCCAGGGCCTGGACACGCGCACGCTGCAGATCTTCACCAGCGGCCGCCTGTCGCCAAGCGATCCGTTGGCGCAGCTGCTGGGTGCCAAGCCGCTCACCCCGGAAGAATCGCGCACGGCCTCGCTGGGCCTGACCTGGCGCACCGAGCTGGGCCTGTCCGGGTCGGTGGATGTCTACCGGATCACGCTCAGCGACCGCTTCAGCCAGTCGGCCAGCTTCGCCATTCCGGCCGGCACGCCGAACCCGCTGGGCTATACCTCGGTGAACTACTTCACCAACGATTTCGACACCACCACCACCGGCGTGGATGTGGTCGGCAACTACCTGCGCGACCTCGGCGCAGGGCGGATGACGCTGACCCTGGCTTACAACTACAACCAGACCCGCGTCGACAACGGCAGCACCTCGGTGGCCACCAACGAGACCCAGCGCGTGCTGTTCGAAGACCGCCTGCCCGAGCACAAGGGCAGCTTCACCGGCAGCTGGGACATCGGCGCGTGGTCGTTGATGGCACGCGTGCGCCATTACGGCAAGTGGACCGACTCCACCGGCAATGCCACCGGCGATATCTACCAGCAGTTCGGTGCGATGACCTTCCTCGACTTGGCCGTGGGCTATCGCATCAACGAACACCACAGCCTGCGCGTGGGCGCCGACAACGTGTTCGACCGCTACCCGGATGAAGCCACCTTCCAGGCCAGCCGTGGCCTGATCTATTCGCGCAACGCGCCGTACGACACCGACGGCGCCAACGTGTACGCGCAGTACCGGCTGACCTTCTGATGGACAGCCGCCGCCGTTCCCTGCTGCGTGCCGGCGCGCTGCTGCCGGCCAGTGCGGCGCTTGCCGCGCTGGCTGCTCCGACGGCCGCGCGCTACGCTGTGCCGATGGACATTCCTGCACCTTCCACGACGCCGGATGTGCTGGCCCGTGACGAGTCGTACTGGGCCGCCGTCGCCAGCCACTTCGACATCACCGATGAAGTGAACCACCTGGAGAACGGCTACTGGGGCGCGATGGGCAAGCAGACCCTGGCCAGCTACCAGCGGCATACCGCCGAAGTGAACCGGGGCAATGCCTGGTACGGTCGCCACGCGTTCCCGGCGCAGTACGTGGCCGTGCATCGGCAGGTGGCCGACATGCTTGGCGTCGGCGCCGACGAGATCGCGCTGACCCGTGGCGCCACCGAAGCGATGCTCGCGCTGATCGGCGGCTACAACCGGTTGGCCGCGGGCGACCAGGTGCTGTACGCCGACATCGACTACGACAGCATGATCAACGCGATGCGTTGGCTGCAGCAGCGTCGTGGCGTGCAGGTCGAGCGCATCGCACTGCCGGTGGTGCCCACCCATGAGCAGATCCTGCAGGCCTACGATGAGGCGTTCGCGCGCCTGCCGCGCCTGAAACTGTTACTGCTGACCCAGGTCAGCCACCGCCATGGGCTGGTGCTGCCGGTGGCCGAGCTCGCCGAGCGTGCGCGGGCGCGCGGCATCGATGTGATTGTCGATGCCGCACATGGCTTTGGCCAGATCGACTACGCGGTGCCGGACCTGAAGGCCGATTTCGTTGGCATCAACCTGCACAAGTGGATCGGCGCACCGGTGGGCGTGGGCGCGATGTACGTGCGCAAAGGACGCGTGGCCGACCTGGATCCGTACATGGGCGAGACCGACGACGGCCGCGTGGGCAGTCGCGTGCACACCGGCACGGTCAACTTCGCCGCCTATCTGGCGCTGCCGGAGGCCATCGCGCTGCATCAGCGCATCGGCGCAGCGAACAAGCAGGCGCGGCTGCGCTACCTGCGTGAGCGCTGGACGGTGGCGGCGCGGCAGATGGCGCATATCGAGGTGCTGTCGTCGCCGGATCCGGCGTTGGCCAGTGCATTGGCCAGCTTCCGCCTGCGTGGCCATGCCTCGGTGGAAGACAACCTGGCGCTGCAGAAACGGCTGCTGGATGAACATCGGATATTCACCACCCATCGCGATGGCCTGGACTCCGGCGCCTGCGTGCGGGTGACACCATCGGTGTTCACCCGCCCCGCGCAGATGGATGCGCTGGTGCAGGCGTTGGCCGCGCTGGGGTAGTGGGGGGGGGGGGGGGGGGGGGGGGGGGGGGGGGGGGGGGGGGGGGGGGGGGGGGGGGGGGGGGGGGGGG